>NZ_JARVCN010000059.1:0-12190 GCF_038442745.1 Crocosphaera sp. Alani8 | reverse complement strand
TGTTTGGCCTAAGTTTTCGCAGCGAGTGACCCCTGGCTTTTTGAGAAGATACTTTCTTGTGTGGTTTTTAAGACGGCAGGAGAGGCGTTATCTAACCATTGATAAACAACATCAGCACCGGCAGAAATTAAGGCTAAGGTTGCTTCTTTTGCCTTGGCTGCGTCATTCCAATCTCCCGTATAACTGGGAATGATTTTAATGTCTGAATTGATAGATTTTGCCCCTAACTCAAATCCTCTTAATTCTTCATCGGTAGCTTGAAAAGATTGGGCTGTAATATAAGCCATTTGATTGCTTTTTGTCATTAATGCCCCTAAGATGCCACATAGGTAGCTTCCCTGCAAATGATCTATTCTTAAAGAGGCTATATTTTGCCCTTCAACAGCCCCATTTACGCCGATAAAAAAGGTTTCAGATTTACGCCGATAAAAAAGGTTTCAGGGAATTGATCGGCTATCTGTTCAATAGCTGCATCAAATTGTCCTCCGTGAGCATATACTAAACTGTAACCCCGTCGAGCAAAATCTGCTAAAGTTTCTGCTTGATCTGCCTGAGAAACTTGTTCGACATAAGCTATTTCTGCTCCCAATTTTTCTTTAGTTAACTTAATACCTTCGTAACCAGTTTGATTCCAAGCTTTATCGGTTATAATCCCTGGTAGAACGATGGCTATCTTGAGAGAATCTTCGCTTTCTGTTTCTAGGTTAGTTGAAGGAGATGTGTTTTGGTTTTCGGAAGTAGAATTATTATTATTTCCACACCCTTTTAAAATCAAACTTCCTAAAAAAGCTGAGGTCAATCCTAAAAAAAGTCTGCGTTTCAATAGTACTTTATCTATCATATTATTGTACTTAAAATATTGCCAATACGTTGGAAAGGAAAAAAGCGAAAAATAGCATGACCAATGATATTTTCTTCGGGTAAGAACCCCCAAACATGGGAGTCGTTACTATTATTTCGATTGTCTCCCATGACAAATAAATAGCCTTCGGGAACTTCTACGGCTTCCAAGTTATAGTGAGGAGATTCTAGGATATAGTCTTCTTCTAGGGGGTAGTCGTTGACGTAAACAAAACCTTCTTTAACCTCAACAGTTTCCCCTCCTGTGGCAATAATTCTTTTGATGAAAGCCTGTCCTTTATCATACCCTTGTAATTGCAATTGCATGGGAGGTTCAAAAACAACCACATCACCGTTTTGTGGGGGATGAAAATAATAAGATACTTTTTCAACAACTAAGCGATCGCCTGTTTCTAAAGTAGGAGACATAGACTCAGAAGGAATATATCTGGGTTCAGCAATGAAAGTACGAATAATAAATGCTAAGATAACAGCAATAACTAAAATTTGTACATTTTCCCAGATAATTTGCCCAATGTTATTTTTCTGCTCTGAAGTAGGGTTAACTGGTTCTTTTTTGGGATCAATGTTCATAAAGCGATTGTCTTTTTCTCAATTATAACTGGTTTTCCTTAAGAGGATATTTTTTTTATGATAATTACTTATTGATTCAATTCTTTTTTTGCTTGTTGCCAAAGCTTTTCTAAATATTCTAAGGGATAATCTGTTAGAGGGCGATCGGCAAATTTTTCCATCTTAGAAAGCCGTTGAATGAATCTCTCATTAGTTCCTGATAGGGCTTCTGAGGCATCTAAATCGTACCAACGGGCTAGGTTGATAATAGTAAATAACAAATCTCCTAATTCTGATTGTTGATGGGCTTTGTCATCAGTTTCTAATGACTCTTTAAACTCGCTTAATTCTTCAGAGAACTTATCCCAAACCCCCTCAACATTTTCCCATTCAAAACCTGCTTTTGCTGCCTTAACCGATATTTTACTACTTGCCATGAGGGGGGGTAAAGTGGAATGGTAGCGATCTAATTTTGGACTCAATAATTGAGCCGTTTCTGGGGTTTCTCCTTTCTCTTCTGCCTTAATTTTTTCCCAATTTTGACGTACTTGTTCGCTATTTTCAACTGTTACATTGCCAAACACATGAGGATGACGACGAACCAATTTTTCTGTGATTCCTTCTGCCACTTCTTGTAGGCTAAAATGACCGTTATCTTTGGCTATTTGTGCCTGTAGTACCACTTGCAACAATAAGTCTCCCAATTCTTCTGCAATAGCCTTTTGATCTTCGCTTCTGATAGCATGAACTACTTCGTACGCCTCTTCTATCACATAAGGTATCAAAGTTTGGGGAGTCTGGGCTAAATCCCAAGGACATCCCCCGTCAGGAGATCGCAGTTTGGCTACAACATTAATTAAATCGTTTAATGCTTTTAAGATAGCATGATAAGTTTGGGTTGGATTTGTTTGGGGACTAGACATAAATAGCAACAATAAAACCTACCTATCTATTGTTAACCAAGTTGGGATTTTTTTCAATTATTATCAAGCAATAGATTTAATTTACTGGCTTGCTTCTTTTACCTTAGCTTGAGCATACTGTAGCAGTTTTTGTGCTTCTTGGTGAGCAGTGGTTCCTGTTTCCACTTTTCTCAATTGTTCGATAGTCCCTTGCATTTTTCTAATAAATATTTGTCTTTCATTCGGCTTAACTCCGTTAGAAAATTGTTCTTGAATAATTTGGATGTCTTTTTGAGCCGTTGTTAAGATATTCACCGATTCTTTTTCAGCTTTAGATCTTAGTTTTACCAGACTATAATTAGTTTCGTATTGTGCTAATAAATCCTGAGTTTCTAAATAGCCTAAATCATCTTGAGAAATTGTTTCTAAGCGATCGATTGCTTTTTGCCAAAGCTGTTGACATTCTTGCCAATGATCCGCAGAATGAGGAGGATTCTGGCACATTTCTGCCGCCGATAAAGAAAAGCTTTTGGCTGCATTTATCATAGTATTTGTTCTTTGTTTTTCCGTTATGGTACCGGTTACAGATTGAAAGTCTCTTTGATAACTACCTAATTTTGAACTAGCTAAGGTTGCAGCTAAAGTGTTGGGGGGTAATTGTTGTAATTCATCCAGGGATTTTTGCCAACTTGTTATGATTGTTTGTTTTTGTTCTGATTGAGTAGCTTGTTGATAGTTTTGTCTGACTTGTTGTAAGTTATTCTCTGCTTGCTGATAGGTATTAAAGGCATTTTTTTGTTGAAATATAATTGCTTCCATTCTACCTATTTTGCGTCTAGCATCCTCAAATTCATCGACGGTAAACTGCCAACTACAACTAAACATTTCGCAGTATCTTTTCGGTTCATAACCAATAAACCAAACCGGTAATTTGTCTAAATTTTCTTGAGCAAGTTTAACCTTTTCTTCTCCTAATTCGATATCATCAAAACTAGAAACCTGATGAATTAATTGATCCGCTTGTTCCACATGGGCGATCGCTTCTCGATAATTATGATCCATTTGAATATAACTAGGTAATAATAAGAGAGGCGCAACTTTTGAGACGGGACGACGTATCATGGGATAGGGTAAATTTACTAAGTAAATAAGCCCAAATAAGCCGGCTGTAGTAATTGTTGTAATACCTAAACCCCAAGCAATAAATTTCAGTTTCATAATCGATAATAATAAGAACACTTATTATTATTGTTCCCAGTCTTGATGAATTTATTAAGATACTTGAGGATCCGTTAAATTGCACTCGATTAAACGCATAAAGCAAAAGGTTGCCATTTTAAATCCGTAGGGAGATTTCCACCAAATAGCGGGAAAACAGCCTTCTGGGGCAGATAAGGTAAAATCGAAATTACCATAGTCACTGCCTCGCCATTGTCCATTCTGCCGCCATCCCACACGATCGCCATACTTTTGTAAAATATCCATGTTTTGGGATCTGAGGGTTTCAATACTTCCCCCCACTTCTTCATAGAGACGCAACTGAATGCTAAACCCGAAGCGATTACCGCTATAATCACGCCAGAGGGTGTCTATCACCTGCAAAATGCTACAGGGGAGTTGCTTCATGTCACTTGGTGTGAGATCATCCCGACTACGGTTAACTGCGTCTAGGATTACTCTGCTAGTTTCTTGATCCGCTTCTTTGAACTTTTCTTCTTTTAAAAATTCTTGTAATTGACTATATCTAGTGATATCGGGAACTAATTTAAGTTTTTCTTCTAAGTCAGCGACTTTGCTTTTTAAGAACTTCACTTCGCTTAGGATCTCCGCCAAATCAGGCGTGTTTTCTTGGGTTAAAGACTCAGACATAATTAATAATGTGTAACCAATTAGTGATATCTTAGGAAAGTTAAGGCAAATCTCAGGAAATTCTCATTTCTTTCTTCTTTAATGATATTACATTCCTGAACAAACGGTTTATTTTGTTTTTCTTTTGTAATTAATCCAAGGTGATTTACAGTTAAATATGGTAACTTCTCAATCTTTCAACTCTGTTACTTATGATATCGAAAAGACTGTCATAGATCGTTATCAAGAAGGGGCAAAAGTTCAACAACCTAGTTTATGTTGTCCTACCGAATACGAGGGGAATTATTTAGAAATTTTACCCCAAGAAATTATCGATAAAGATTATGGTTGCGGTGATCCAACTCGTTATGTCGCAAAAGGAGAAACTGTCTTAGATTTAGGTTCTGGAACGGGAAAAAATTGTTATATTTTAGCTCAAAAAGTTGGTGAAACTGGTCAAGTTATTGGTGTGGATTTTAACGATGAGATGTTGAAAATTGCTCGTAAATATCAGCAGGATATTGCTGAGAAGATTGGAGCAAGCAATACAAAATTCGTCAAAGGAAAAATACAGGACTTAACTCTAGATTTAGACCTAGTTGAAGGTTGGTTAAAGAGTCATCCTATCCAATCGGTGGACGATTTAAGTAAGTTTGAAAGCGAATGCGATCGCTTCCGTGAAAATAGCCCTTTAATTGTAGATGATAGCATCGATGTGGTCATCTCCAACTGTGTCTTAAACCTAGTTAAGCCAGAAGATAAACAACAGTTGTTTGAGGAACTATATCGAGTTTTAAAACGAGGTGGAAGGGCGATAATTTCTGATATTGTGTGCGATGAAGATCCTACACAAAATATTCTTAATGATCCTGATTTATGGAGTGGTTGTATTGCCGGGGCATTTCGAGAAGATCAATTTCTAAAGATGTTTGAAAATGCTGGATTTTATGGTGTTGAAATTCTTAAAAGAGAGGAAACACCCTGGCAAGTAATTGATGGTGTTGAATTTCGTTCTATGACCATTCGTGCCTATAAAGGGAAGGAAGGTCCTTGTTTAGAAAGAAAACAATCTATTATTTATAAAGGGCCTTGGAAACAAGTACAGGACGACGATGGACACACTTTTTGCCGAGGAGAAAGGATGGCGGTTTGTGATAAAACTTATCAGATTTTAACCCGTGCAGAAAGTCCTTATCAAAAAGATATTATTGGACTTCCTCCTTATCAAGAAATAGCCTTAGAAGAGGCAACAGAATTTAGTTGTAAAAATAAGGCAATTCGTCATCCTAAAGAAACGAAAGGCAGTAACTATAATCTTACAGAAATTAAAGAGAATATAGACTGCTGTACTCCTGAGGAATGTTGTTAATTATAAAGTTAACAGTGATCAGTTAACATTAACTGATCGCTATTAACTTACTTGAGAGCAGAACAGATGATTACTTTAAATAATAATAAAATAAACCCGTTTCATAACCAACTAAAACAAACACTAAACAAACAAAAAATAACTGTCTTACAGATAAATTTAGGAAGACGTTGTAACCTTGCTTGTACCCATTGTCATGTCGAAGCAAGTCCCAAAAGAACAGAAGAATTATCACCAGGAATTTGTCAACAACTAATCCAGTTAATTAGTCGCTTTCCGCAAATTAAGACTATTGATTTAACAGGGGGCGCACCAGAAATGAACTACGGGTTTCAACCCCTAGTAGAAACTGCGAGAAAAATGGAAAAAGAAGTTATTGTACGTTCAAATTTAACTATCTTTTTTGAGGAAGGGTTTAAAAATATGCCAGAATATTTTGCCCATAATCAATTAAGAGTAGTTGCTTCTTTACCCTGTTATTTAGAGGATAATGTAGATAAACAAAGAGGTAAAGGGGTTTATGATGCTTCTATTAGGGCTATTAAAAAACTTAATCAATTAGGTTACGGAAACGACCCAAATCTAATTTTGGATTTGGTTTATAATCCCTCTATCCCCAACAATGAAAATTTTTCCTTAACCCCTAATCAAATTAACTTAGAGAAAGATTATAAGACCTTCCTTAAAGATAATTTTGATATTAGATTTAATCAACTGTTTACAATCACCAACTTACCCATTGGTAGAGTTAAAAACTATCTAAAAAACAAAAATTTGTATGTTTCCTATATGCAATTTTTAGAGTCTCATTATAACGAACAAACTCTCAATCATCTCATGTGTCGTAATCAACTTTCCATCGATTATTTGGGCAATGTTTATGACTGTGATTTTAATCAAATGGAAAACATATTAGCTACCTTGCCTAATGGAAAACCATTAACTGTAGAAACCTTGCTAGAAATAGGTAATTTAGACGTTATCACTGATATTAAGACTGCTAATTATTGTTATGGTTGTACTGCTGGAAGTGGATCTAGTTGCGGAGGTTCACTAATTTAACTCACTTAAGTATTAATTGAAGGATATTTATCATGGAAAAAAGAGCAAAATCTAACAAATTTTTACTGAAACTAGGAGGAATTGCTGTGTTAATTACTGCCACCATAATTATTATCAAACAGCTAGGAATTCTAGATACTTTTAGTATTACAGATACTCTCCAAAACTTATTACAATGGATACAGGATTTAGGAACTATTGGTTATTTGATCTTTATTTTTGCTTATATTTTATCGGCTGTTTTTTTGATTCCTGCTTCAATTTTGACCTTTGGTGCCGGAATTATTTTTGATGTAATTGAAGGGGCAGTTTTAGTCTCTATTGCCTCGGTACTAGGGGCAATTACAGCCTTTTTAATAGGGCGTTATCTTGCTAGAGGATGGGTTTCTCAACAGATAGAAAAATACCCAAAATTTAAAGCAGTCGATGAAGCAGTAGGGAAAGAAGGATGGAAAATTGTTGGATTAACTCGTTTATCTCCTGTGTTTCCTTTTGTTATCTTAAACTACGCTTTTGCCATTACAAAAGTATCCTTTAAAGATTATGCGATCGCTTCTTGGATAGGGATGTTACCTGGTACAATCATGTATGTTTATATTGGTTCTCTGATTGGTAACCTTGCCACTTTAGGAGCGACAGAAAGGGAAAAAACACCCTTAGAATGGGTTTTATACATCGTTGGCTTAATTGCTACCATATTAGTAAGTGTTTATGTTACTAAAATTTCTCGACAAGCGTTAGATAGTCAAATCGAAAAAATATAAAATGTATCAAAAGATATTTAATTCCAAGGAAATAATACTAGATAACATTATACTTAATATATATAATTATTTATAATTCATTAGGATCAATCCCCAAGCTTCTAAGTCTTTCTTCTAGTAATTTTGCTCTTTCTTGAGCTTGTCTCGCTTCCTCTTGAGGGGTTAAATATCTTTTCCCTTGTTTATCATACCAGTATAACCATTCTCTTTCTACTCCTTGATAAACTCCTATTTCTCTTCCTATTCCTAAGTTAATTTCTGCTAACCAAACTGGTTCCCCTTCTAATAATTGATACTCTCCATTTTCTAATTGATACACTTCTAAACGGGGTTTTCTTTTTCTTAAAGGGTTATAAATGACATAATATAATACTCCCATATTTGCATAATCTTCTTTCTTTTGAGTATATTCTCCTCTTCTGGTTTGAGACACTACTTCTAAAACAATTGTGGGGATAACAAGTTCATCCCATAACACATAAGATAACCTTAAATCTGAATCAATAATGCGGGGAACTCCTACGCTTAAAAAACCATCAGGAACAATCACATCTGTTGGTTGTTTAGGGTTGTAATAAATTCCCATATCTACCCCAAAATACCAGTCCATTTTCTCTTCCCAAATCAAGGCTAAAATATCTTTCAGTACATGGGGAATTAAGTCTTGTAATTCGTTGTCCACAGGAGTATCATCAGAGTCTGGTAAATCTTCAGCAGAGGGTAAACAATGACGGGGATTATAGTTTAATAGCATTGTAAGAAATTGAATTCGCTTGGGAAGATTCTATTTTATCCTATCATTTCTTTCAATATCCATCCACAGCTAACAATCAAGATTATACTCTAATTCTCGTTGTCTCTCAGTTAATAGGAATATTGATTAATCTCAGAAGAAAAGGAAAGAAATAAAAAAGCCCACTATGAAGTAGACTTTTTTATAACTTAAATAGGCTAAATTCCTATTTAATTATCGGGGCTTTAATTGCCATATCATAACGAGAAGCAACTTCTACTTCTTCCACTAAACTAGGCACAGATTCACGTAACAAAGCGGTTAACTGAGTAGTAGTTGAATCGTAAATCTGAGTAACAATTTTCGGATACAAACCAATGCCAATAATGGGAATTAACAGACAGGCGATAATAAACACCTCTCTGGGTTCTGCATCAATTAGTTTGGTATGAGAAACTAACTCTTTATTTTCTGGTCCGTACAACATTTCCCGTAACATGGACAGCAAATAAATGGGTGTTAAAATGACACCAATAGCAGCCAAAAAGACAATAATAACTTTGAAAGTAGAGTTATAAGCATCGCTAGTTGCAAAGCCCACAAACACCATTAATTCTGCTACAAAACCACTCATTCCAGGTAAAGCTAAAGAAGCCATCGAACAAGTAGTCCACATAGCAAATACTTTCTTCATTCTCTGACCAACACCACCCATTTCGTCTAACATTAGGGTATGGGTACGGTCGTAGGTTGCCCCCACCATAAAGAAGAGACTCGCCCCAATTAAACCGTGGGAAATCATCTGTAACATCGCCCCACTCATTCCGATATCGGTAAATGAAGCAATACCTATTAAAACAAAACCCATGTGAGAGATGGAAGAATAGGCAATTTTCCGTTTTAGGTTGCGTTGGGCGAAGGATGTTAACGCTGCATAAACAATATTCACCACCCCTAGAATAACCAACACTGGGGCAAAATAGGCGTGAGCGTCGGATAACATCTGTGCATTCATCCGTATTAACGCATAACCACCCATTTTTAGGAGAATCCCTGCCAGCAACATATGCGCCGGTGCTGTAGCTTCCCCGTGGGCATCCGGTAGCCAAGTATGAAGGGGAAATATGGGTAATTTTACCCCGTAGGCAATGAGGAAACCAGCGTACAGGAATAACTGTAACTTGAGAGGGATATCTTTAGCTGCGATCGTTGCCATATCAAAGGTAACGGTATCGCCGAAAAAGGCCATGGTTAAAGCACCAACCAGGATAAACAGAGAACCGCCTGCGGTGTAGAGAATGAACTTAGTGGCAGCGTATAAACGACGTTTTCCGCCCCAAATGGATAAAATTAGGTAAACTGGGACCAATTCTAATTCCCATACCAGGAAAAACAGTAACATATCCTGAACTGCAAACACAGCTATTTGTCCACCATACATGGCTAACATCAGGAAATAGAAAAGTTTGGGCTTAAACGTCACCGGCCAAGCGGCCATGGTTGCCAAAGTGGTGATAAAGCCAGTTAATAAAATTAAGGGCATGGCCAAACCATCAGCCCCCACAGACCATTTTAAGTCTAGTTGGGGAACCCAAGCGTAGCTTTCTACTAACTGGAGGTTGGGATTACTGAGGTCGTAGCCCGTGTAAAAAGCATATACAATAATAGCAAAATCGATTAATCCCACTGTTAACGAGTACCAACGGACGGTTTTACCGTCTTTGTCGGGAATAATTGGTATTAACAACGCTGCTACAATGGGAAAGAGAATAACGGTGGTAAGCCACGGGAAGTTATCAAGATTCATTGACATTTTCTAAGCATTCATCAATATATGGGGTTGTGTTAGGAGGCTTAATAGTTGATAGTAAATAGTCAGGATAACCAACATTCTGTATTGCCTTTTACCTAATACAAGACCCGTTAAGGTATGATCGGGGTGACAGTCTACACTGTGAGGATAAATGACAATCCAGACAATCACCATTACACCCATCAATTTAACAAGATTTTTCTAGATATAATATTGTAAAAACCTTAAATTTTTTGGAAACTTTAATTTGTCACCGTTCTACAATTTTAAAATATGACTTTATCTTCTATTAACCCTGCTAAAATTACGGCTGTTTTACCGGGTTCTATGGCCGAAGAAATTGGCTTTGAAGTGGGGGATGCTATCGTTTCTATTAATGGGACAAAACCCCGTGATTTGATCGATTATAATTTTTTGTGCGCTGATGAATTTTTAGATTTAGAAGTGTTAGATAGTCATGGAAAGACTCATCTAGTGGAAATTGAAAAAGATTACGATGATAATTTGGGTTTAGAGTTTGAATCCGCTTTATTTGATGGGTTGCTTCAATGCAATAATCGTTGTCCTTTTTGTTTTATTGATCAACAACCTCCTGGCAAAAGAGATAGTTTATATTTGAAAGACGATGATTATCGCCTTAGTTTTCTCTATGGAAGTTATTTAACTTTGACCAATTTAACAGAAAAAGAATGGCAACGAATCGAAGCCATGCGCTTATCTCCTCTATACGTTTCCGTACACGCAACAGAACCAAATGTTAGAGTAAAACTATTAAAAAATAATCGTGCTGGCTTAATTAAAGAACATTTTAAATGGTTTCAAGAAAGACGGTTGCAAATTCATGCTCAAGTAGTGGTTTGTCCCGGAATTAATGACGGCATTCATTTAGAGAAAACATTAGAAGACTTAGCAGAATTTTCTTTAGGAGAAACGCCAGCAATTTTATCAGCAGCGGTGGTTCCCGTAGGATTAACTAAATTTCGTCCTACAGAAGATGAATTAATCCCTGTGAGTCGAGAAAAAGCCAAAGAAGTTATTAAACAAGTTCAGAGTTTACAAGCAAAATTCTCTCAAAAATTTAACACAAATTTTGTATGGTTAGCAGACGAATGGTTTTTAATTGCACAAGAAGATTTACCTCCAGAGTCTCATTATGAGGATTATCCTCAAATTGGTAATGGTGTCGGTTCTATTCGTCAATTTATTAAAGAATTTCAAGAAACAGCAAAACAACTATTACCCCAAAAAATAGAAAAGAAAAAAACATTGACTTGGGTAGTTGGCAATGCAGTAGCGAAAGCATTTACACCTTTAGTTAAAAAACTTAATGATGTAGATAATTTAACCGTTAATTTAGCTGCTTTAAATAGCGATTATTGGGGACAAGAAATTACTGTAACAGGATTATTAACAGGAGAAGATATTGTTTCAAAGTTAAAAAATAGAGATTTAGGAGATGGAATTTTACTACCTTCGCTTATGTTAAAAGATCACGATACAGTTTTTTTAGATGATATGAGGGTTGAAGAAGTTTCTCAAACATTAAACACTCCCATTATCATTGTTGATAGTATTCTTAGTCTGATTGAACATTGTTCTTAATACTGGCAAAGGTTCAAAAATTTAGTCAATATTAATTTAATTCATTTCATATTAGATTTTATTTTTTAAACCGATGATTCGGAAACATATTGATCCTCATAATTTTCAATCAATACTCCTATTACTTCCATTAATGATGCTAAGGGATGTGATTCATCTTCACCTACAATATCAATTAATTCGTCCAAAATTGTCACTAATTTTTGATATTCTGCTTCGGTATGAGGAACAAATAGATTATCAGATAAGTTTGACCAAGCAGTGACAGTTTGATTTAAGTTAGTCGTAATCATAGTTATTCTTTCCATTTATTTTTATTATATTCTTGATGGCTTAAAACAGCCCGAATATAAACCTTTTTTCGATTATAGTGTATAGCAGCAATTAATCTAACTTTATTACCACCAATATTAAAAACAGTTAGTTTACCAACTTGATCAGCAGAAGGAAATATCTTCCTTAATTCAACAAAAGATGAAAAATCATTATTTTTGATGTTATTATACCATTGAGAAAGTGCGGTTTTTGTTTCAGGATATTTTTGAGCAAATTCATTTAAACGTTTACGAGTGATCACGTGCATAATTTATGTTTCTAAACTTGCTAGAATTTTCTTAACTTCTTGAATATTTAACTAATTCCTGGCGAGAAATCCCCGATTGAGGGACGAAAATCGAGGGATGA
>NZ_JARVCN010000058.1:0-12196 GCF_038442745.1 Crocosphaera sp. Alani8 | reverse complement strand
TCATCTGTCTTCATTATACTTCTTATTTGTCTCAATCTTATTTGAATTAACTATACATTCTCATCATTGGTATTTATTTGAAAAGCCATGATGATAAGATATCTGAATTCTTTTTTACAGACTTTTAGGTTAATGGTAAAAATATGGTGAAAATTTCTCCTTGTTGCGATCGCTGGCGAACAATTAATTTACCTCCTAAGCGATGAAATAAGTTTTTGGTAACGTCCAAATTTAAGCTAACACTGCCGGTTTCTGGCTGTAATAATAACAGTTGTCCTAAAGCTTTAAAGGGGTTGTGTTGTCTGTGAGATTCTGTCTGAAATTGCAACTTTAATTGATGCCCTGCAGTGGTTATTTGCACTTTTATGTGTCCTCCTCCAGCAAGACTGCGGGTACATTTTTCGATCAGTCCAGTTAATACTTGATCTAACATTCCTGGATCGCTGACTACCTGGGGTAATTTTTTAGGTAATCCAATCTCTAAATTGACGTTGCGTCTTTGTGCTTGCCGTTCCCAACGGGGAATAGATTGATGAAATAGACTATCTAATGAGGTTTTAACTAATTCTACAGAACAATCTTCGTGGCTCTTACTTTTTAATTCTGTAGCTCGAAAAATTAATTCCATGCGGTTAATTTGTTCGCTACATTCTTGATCGATATTTTCTAGTAAACGGGTTATTTTTGGCTCTAAATCTTTGTTCCTCAACAGTAATCGAGTCATGGTCCGAATACTAGTTAATGGTGTCCGTATTTCGTGACTTAAAGCTTGCAATAAAGCAACATCTGTGGTTTCTTCAACCATAGACGCAGTTAGGGGTTTTGAATGAGCTAACAAGGGTTGATGATTATTTTCTTCTAAGTCTTGAATATAAGAATTTTTTGCAGGAATAATGGGGGAATTTTGCGGTAGGTAATGAAGTAATAACCGAGTAAACTCAGTAACTATTTGATAACTGGGAGTGACAGGTGTGAACTTTTCAACCAGTGCGTCTAGATGAGGGAGTTGGGGATGACTGACTAAGTTGAGACGGGATCGCAAGTTTAACCATCCTTTCTCTACTACTTCAGGAGCAAAAGAAAATTGAAAGGCAGGAAGTCCGAGATTATCTTCTCCCAAAACCATCAATAAAGAGAATTTTGGGGTTAAAACCAAGCAAAATTGTTCGGTTGCTAGGGGATCTTGTGGAAAGATAGGCAACTCCATCAGATGAGGACGGTTATTATTGTCCGATGACTCGCACATTCCGGGGAGTTGAAACCGTTTCCAACTGTGTTGGGGATGTTGCAGTGTAAAAATACCTGTATGCAGTGTATGAGTTAGATCCCGATGGCACAAAATGGGGGTTGGTGCTGATAAAACTAGTCCTTGAGGGGGTTCTTGTTGGCATGATAATAACAAGGTTTCTAAAGAGGCGATCGCACTTACCCACTCTCCCTGAACTTTTAATCGTTGTTGCTCGATGTCTGTTTGTGTAGGTTGAGAGGGAGATGGAATAAGGTTAACCTCACGGTTAAGAATGTTGCTTAATTTTTCTAATAAAGCCTCAGAAACCATCATAAACCCTTCTCAATCTAAACTATTTTCTGCTAACTTTTTCGATCATAAACTGATTAAATAATTTGAAACAGTGGTATAACCGAACCTAGATAGTGGCAATTTCCTTATAATTCCTTTAAAGTGTTACCTGACTGAATATGTATTGAAGGCGATCGTAATCATCTCTCAAGAGGATGCTTAGGGTTCTTCCTACTTTTACTAACCAATCTTTGTCTCCTTTTCTTAGTAGATAAATGTCTCGAATTGCGGCTGCCATCAAAGCGTCTACTGGTGCATCTCTCACTTGCATTAAAATCCGTAAAAACTCAACCTGTTCGCTAAAATTAATTATTTCCGCCACTTCACAACGATAAACAGCTTGGTGTATTTGAGGAGGACGGGGGGGTAAATATTGATAAACTTTGCCTAAGTTATGACCGTTACCATTTTCTGCATTTTGATAACTTTCAAACCCCACAATGGTGGCTTTAAACTCAGTTTTTAACATGGCAAAGATTTGCGGTTGCTGCTCTCTCAACTCGGTTAGAGATAGTCCTAATGCTCTCGCTCGGTGAACAGAATCTATGGGTGTGGTAGTAGCGTAGGTAACAACGGCTATTATTTTATTTCCTGATTCTTCGTCTAGAGACTTGAGCCAACTGCCGAAAGGTGGCATTACTGGGAAACTGAGGTCTTCTGGTTCCAAGCACTGAGCTAAAAACTGGGTGGTCGATGTTTCGATGACCTCGGCAATGTGATCAGGGTTGTGGCTATCGGTTGTAAACTGAGGTAGAGGCAGTCGCATACTATACGGGTTCTATTTCAGAAAGTTGGAAAGTAATCAATTTGTCCCAGTTTCCCCCTTCAAATAAAACCGCTGCTTTACCATCACTAACTCTTTGTACTAGACCCTCGAATTTATAGTAAGTGTCGTTGGGGTTTATGACTTTAACTGTGGTTCCTGGTAAGATTAACATAATTTTTATTAATAAAGATTTTTTACATGATAGCACATTACCACTTTTTACTTTTTAGGTGCTTTTAACAAGGGTTTCATAAAAGCTCAATGACTTTTGGGCTAAGGCTTTATTTGTGTAGTGGTTTAAAACTCTTTGATAGCCTTTTTGAGCCAGTTCGGTAGCTAAGTTTTTATCCCCCATTAGTTTATCTAAGCAGTTTCCTAAAGCTACGGCATCTCCTTCGCCAAAAATTAGACCAGCGTCTTGAATTACGTTAGGAATTTCTCCGGAATCTGAGCCAATCACAGGAACTTTACAGGCCATAGCTTCGATCAAAACATGACCAAATTGTTCTTTCCAACCTACAGCAGTTAGGGTTTTAAAGTTATAAGTTGTTTGAGAGGGTAATACCAAAACATTCATCAAGTTAATATATTGAGGAACTTGATCGTGAGGTACACTTTCGACAATAATTATTTTGTCTTCAATACTAACATTCTTACTCTCTTCAATAATTTTTTCTTTTAGTTCTCCTCTTCCTAGTAAAAGAAGTTTCCAAGGTTTATTGGGTAAAGATTGGATAGCTTTTAATAAGGTTAAAATACCTTTTTCTTCCACAAATCGACCGACGAAACCGATTACAAAATCTTCTTCTTTAACACCTAGTTTAAGGGCTAAGTTGGGTTGTTTTTGGGGAGAAAATAGTTGTTCATCTACCCCTAATTGTGGCATAACCTCCACTTCGTTATGATAACCGTGATCTCGGAGAATGTCTGCTGCATCTTGATTCCCTGCTACCAATCCGTCGGTGTTGCTTAAATTGTAATTTTCTAGGTAAGAAACGGGAAATTTCGAGGTGTAGGGAAGGTTCCACCAGGTAAAAAATACATTTTTTGCATTTAAGTTTAACCAGTTATTTAGTGTAATCAACTGAGCATAGGCAAAAGATTTAACTCCTTGTTCCACTTGAATGATTTGAGGTTTAAAATCATTTAAGATCTTAATTATTTCTGCTCCAAATGTTAATAATCCTTGGTTATTTTGACTGAAGTTATCTACAGGGACTACCTTAAAATTTCCTTCATTGCGGGGTTGGGTTTCAATGATTTTATTTTGAACGCCTCCAGGTTTCCACTTTTTAGGGACAATAACATTAACCTCGATGTTAGGCTCAAGTTGAGCTAAGGTTTTAAATTTTTCACAATTAAGGTCTACTATATAGGTGTGACTAGCAACTAAAATTTTCATGATGGCTTAAAAAATTGTGTAGTTCAATATTAAGAAATAGATTCTAAGGACTTGTCAGGATATAATTCTTGACTGTCTAGATCGTTTTTACTGTAAATTTGTCCATCATCCCACCGAGACATAATTATAGTTTTAATAGCATCTACCAGCCCTAAAATATAGAATAGTAAGCGTACAATAATTTTCAGGGGTGATCCCCCTTTATTACAGGGAGGGTTTCCCAAGACATGACAGTCAAAAAGTTTGGTGTATAACCTAAATTGTTGTTTCCAAGTGAGGTTTTTTAGTGCCATTAGAAAATGGTTATGATAGAAAGTCATTTGATAGGAAAAAGAACGGGTACTTATGTCATGACATCCACCAGTCTCTTCTCCTAAATGAACTAGGTAAGCATCAGGTTCGTACCAAATTTTATAATTTGTCTGGCGTAAACGTAAACAAAAATCTGATTCTTCTCTAACAGCGTTTCCTCTAAATCTTTCATCGAACCAAATGTTATATTTAGTAAAAATTTTTCGTCTAAATGACATATTGCAGCCACGAGCAGAAATAACCTCTTGAGGTTTGGTGGTATGAACTAAATCGATGTGATACCAAGCAATAGCAGGGTCCATTGCTTCTGGAGGTAACATTTCTATGGTGTAGGGATCTTGAGTCTTATTAATTTTTTCGGAGTCAGCCAATTTCATCCTATCTAAAACCCTCCCTGCTAAGGCTCCAATTTCTTGGTTTTCTTGATAAACTTTTGCATGAGTTTGGAGGTAATCTTTTGGTAGCTGAACATCATCATCGATGAAAATAATAATGTCACCTTGACAACGACGAACCCCGTAATTTCTGGCTGCTGGTAAACTTGCCCAACTAACACGAAACCACTTAATTTTATGAGCTTTAGCTAAGTTATCTAAATAGGTTTCAATGGTAGGATCGTGTATTTCTGTTTGATCAACTACCAATATTTCTAAATTCGGATAATCCTGTTTGAGAACATCTTCTAGGGTATCTTTCAAGATTTGTTCTCGTCTGTAAGTTGGGATGATGAGAGAAATTGAAGGATAAGACATGATTTTTATTAAATAACCGATGGGGTTCTTCTCTGACTTTTAACTCGCTTTTTGAGGGCATCTTGGGTTGCTTTTTGGGCTTTTAGTTTAGCTTGTTCTTCTTTATCTATGACCGGTAGTTTCAAGATAACTCCGGCAAATAACCAGTAATAAACAGCCACTGGGTCCGTATCCAAAGGATACCAATAAGGAAAATAGCTAATAATCATGAGAAACACCCAAAAACCAGAGGCAAAATTTCTTAAACACTGGTCTTTCAAACTACGATATGTCTTAAATGTTACAAGACAGAGATGAGTCACAAAAATCATAAAGGCAATCAAACCGGGATAACCAATTTCAAATAAGAGTTTAGGATGATAAGTTTCGACGAGAGAGACATCTCCAAAGATTCGGGTTGAGTTGGTTGCTCCACCTAAACCTCTTCCCAAAATACCGCTTTGAGTCCTGATTGCAAAGTCAAATTGCTCTAGAATGAATAGGTAAGGAGGAGAAGCATTCCAGCGAGAGACAAAGCTGTCGATGCGCTCTTGAATGAAGTCAGGATTAATCAAAGAAAATCCTATGAACAAGAAAACTGACAAACCAATACCGATGGGAATAAATCGTTTCAAATCAGTAATTTTTCCAGTCAGAAATAGCATAACAATTATCACGGCTGGAACTACAGCTAAGGCTAATCTTTGTCCACAAATGACGGCATTGATAAAAACCATAGCCATCCCCGCTAGGCCGCAATTCCTCCAGAAAAATGCAGTATCACTAAAAGCTACTGAAAAACAAATAGCTGCATTTGCCACTAAAAACCAAGCCCAATGCCAAGGGGAGACAAAAGTTCCAGGCAATCGAATTTGTCCTTGACTGGGGGAATACAAAGCGGCTCCTCCTACGAAACATTTAGCATCGAGAGTTGGTTTAAATAGATCGTTACCGACTAGATGATTTGTTCCCTGACATCGCCCTGTTTTTAAAAGCCAAAATTGAATAAATGCTAACCCGCAACATATTATGGCTAAAACCACTAATAAGCGACCCAAAAATAATAGTTGTTTTTTATCCTTAATTAAGTAGTAACCACAGAAAATCAATGGAACATAACCGAGTAAAACTTTTAGTCCTAATATGCCCTGAGCAAAAGGAATTGCATTTTTACAAGGGGTTCTAATCACTACCCCGTCTGAATTTAGAATGAATTCTCCATTGGCATCTCTTAGGAATCTGTCGTATTCGCTTAGAGAACTACATTCAGGTAAGAACTGTTTAGTTCCATTGACAAAAAATAATGTTAGTAAGGCGCATGTAGTTAAAATTCCTAAGGTTATCAGAAGTGGTTTAGATACAAAAATAGCTTGCCTTTTGCGTCTACAATACTGCATTAAACCTAAAAGTCCAGGGATATAAAAGCCATCTTTAGACAGTTGAAATAAAGCGTTACCCCCACCAATCCAATAGGTAACAGTTCCACTAAATGGCATATATATTAGAAAAGCCCATAGAGCAGTACGAGGGTAATTGTAGCAAATTACAAGCAAAGGAATTAGTAACCCCACCGATGCACCAATTTTAGGGCTAATGGTAAAACCCAGAGGAACACCAACAAGAATAGCAAAAAAAAGAGAGAAACCCATCAATCCCATTATTTTCTTGCGTGTTTCTTTTGCTTTACGCTTTTTTGCTAGTTTTTCTTTAATATCAACAGAAGATTTACTAGACCGCCGTTTTCTTGATTGTCTTTTTCCCAGAGAAGTTGCCATTGGATATGTAAGGGTTTTGACTTTCCTTATAAATTATACCCGCTTATTTTAAAAATCTTTCCGTTTTATCTAGTAGTTGCTTCTGCTATGAACTATTCGCAAGAATATCAACTGTTTTTCAGTCAAAGGGTTATATTAGTTCTATGATACGATGATTAGTCTTTAACAGGTTAGATCTTATCTTATGTTCATATCTCCTATTATCTTAACCTTGCTTATTTTGGCGTTAGCTCTGATTAGCTTCGTTTGTGAGTTTTTTCCCGTGGACACCACAGCGATTGGAATCACAGTCTTACTAATTTTATGTCAATTAGTAACCCCTGAAGAGGGAATTTCTGGTTTTAGTAATTCAGCGACAATTACTGTGATGGCTATGTTTATTCTCAGTGCTGGAATTACTAGGACGGGAGGGTTACAGATTGTTAGGGATTTGCTGTTTCAATTAGGAGGAAAAAGTTTAAAAAAGCAAATTGCATCTTTAGGAATTATTGTAGGATTTATCAGTGCCTTTATTAATAACACTGCTGTAGTTGCTGTTTTTATTCCTATCATAGAATCTTGGGGAAAGAAGCGCAAAATTTCTCTATCAAAATTATTAATTCCCCTTTCTTATACAGCTATTTTAGGGGGAGTTATTACCATTATCGGAACTTCTACAAATATTTTGGCTAGTGGACTATCAGAAAAATTGGGTTACGGTCAGTTCAGCATTTTCTTGATAACTCCTATCGGAATTCCTGTATTTTTCATTGGATTAACTTACTTAACTTTTATTGCTCCTAAACTTTTACCCGATCGTAAATCTATCACTAACAATGGTTTGAATGTTGACTATGATATGAAAGATTATGTCAGCGAAATCATAATCACTCCCCGTTCTAGTTTAATCGGACAAACTTTAAGACAAAGCGGTATTCAGAGGAAGTTCGATATTGATATTCTAGAGATTATACACAATGACATTCATTTTCCACAACCTTTAGCAGACAAGATTTTATCGTTAGGGGATATCTTGTTAGTAAGAGGAAGTAAAGAAGATTTACTACAAATTCGAGATGAAAGGGGTGTTGAAATTTTAGCCGATCTTAAATTTGATCAAGAGAAAATTGATGAAGAGTTAACATTTGGTGAGGATAAAGTAGCAGAAGTTCTTATCCTATCGAACTCTCGTTTAATTGGTTCTACTCTCAAGGATTTACGGTTTAGACAACGATATAATGCTACGGTTATTGCTATTCGTAGAGGGGAAGAATTACTGCGAGAAAGATTGGGTAAAGTTCGCTTAAGATTTGGAGATTTATTGTTAGTACAAGGACCAAAAGAAAGTTTTATAGGATTACAAACAACTCGAGAATTATTGGTGTTAGAAGAAAGAGATATCGAAACTTTAAGATCAAATAAGTCTTATGTTGCCATTACCATTGTTTTTGGGGTGGTTATTTTAGCAGCTTTGAATATTTTACCCATTTTAGTCAGTAGTTTAGTGGGTGTGATGTTGATGATTTTTACAGGATGTTTAAAACCAGGGGAAATTTACGGAGCAGTTCGTTGGGATATCATTTTCCTTTTAGCAGGATTAATTCCTTTAGGAATTGCGATGGATAAATCAGGTGCTAACGAGTTAATTGCTAATTATATTGTTAGTTTAGGATCTTATTTACCTAATTATTTAGTTTTGGTTCTTTTCTATTTTTTTACAGCATTACTAACAGAAATTCTCTCTAACAATGCTTCTGTTTTACTTATGTTACCCGTAGCTGTCGAAGTAGCCAAAAATCTTGATCTCAATCCTATCGCTTTTATGTTAGCGGTTATGTTTGCCGCTTCCAACAGTTACATCACCCCTATTGGCTACCAAACTAATACGATGGTTTACGGACCGGGAGGCTATCGCTTTTTAGACTTCACCCGTGTGGGACTTCCCCTAACCCTATTGTTTGCATTTGTTGTCCCTTCTTTAATTATTTTGATCTATGGTTTATAGCTTAATCTATCGATAATAACGGTGGTATTGATAATTGGGGTTAACTGGATAGTTGCGACCACGACCTCTATAGGTTCGATAAGGATTATAATTGTTAGAGTAACCGCAATTGTAACAAGAACCCCGTTGATCTCTTTGAATAATAACTCTTTCTCGGAAGCTATAATTCCCTCCACCCCTGTAAGAAGAATTCCCTCTAGAATAATTGTTGCCGACTCTCCCGTTAGGAGAAATAATTGTCCGATGAACTCCTGCATTGGGATTGAAACGAACTCGGTTAGGATAAGCTAATGTTTCTGTTGCTAAAACCCCAAAAGACAGGGTTATTCCTAAAAATAAACTTAAGGATTTGTTGTTCATTGCCCTTGATCTCAACTCAGATGAAAAAATATTAATTTTTTTCTAAATTTTCCTGCCTCCATTTTACCTTGATTTTATTCTCTGGTCTTATTGTTTTAATGAGTTGTTACTTATTGAAAGGATGAAATGCAATATTCTATAATTGGTTATTGCAATTGCTGATGGCAAGGCAATGGACAAAAGTACGACGAAACACTCTTCAATCACTTCATGGAAGTAAAGTAATTTTATGGGGACTGATAAGCGCATTTGGCTATACGACACCACCCTCAGAGATGGGGCCCAACGGGAAGGGATTTCCTTGTCCTTAGAAGATAAACTGAAAATTGCCCGACAACTGGATAAAATGGGAGTTCCTTTTATCGAAGGAGGTTGGCCAGGAGCAAATCCCAAAGATGTACAGTTTTTTTGGCAATTACGGGAAGAACCCCTCACTCAAGCAGAAGTAGTGGCCTTTTGTTCTACCCGTCGTCCCCATAAATTAGCGGCAGAAGACCCTCTCCTAAAAGCCATTTTAGCAGCCGGAACTCGCTGGGTAACCATCTTTGGTAAGTCTTGGGATCTCCACGTCACAGAAGGGCTAAAAACTACCTTAGAAGAGAATCTAAAGATGATTGGGGATACTATCGAGTATTTGTGCAGTCAAGGAAGGCGCGTCATTTATGATGCGGAACATTGGTTCGATGGTTACACAAATAACCCCGAATATGCTCTCTTAACTCTGAAAGCGGCTAAAGCTGCGGGGGCTGAATGGTTGGTGTTATGCGATACTAACGGGGGAACCTTACCCCACGATGTCAGCCGCATCATTAAGGATGTGGTGGTTGCCCTAGACATTCAACCTGATAATAGTGGTCCCCAATTAGGCATTCACACTCACAACGATTCGGGAACCGCCGTAGCTAATGGGTTAGCAGGTGTGGTGGAAGGGGTGAGAATGGTACAGGGAACCGTCAACGGTTACGGGGAAAGGTGTGGAAATGCTAATTTGTGTACCTTAGCTCCCAATTTACAGCTAAAAATGGGTTATCGCTGCTTAGAAGAAAGCGAATTAACCCAACTGACAAAAACCAGTCGTTTGATCAGCGAAATGGTTAATTTAGCCCCGGATGATCACGCACCTTTCGTGGGACGTTCTGCTTTTGCCCACAAAGGAGGCATCCATGTGTCTGCGGTGCAGAAAAATCCCTTAACTTATGAACATATTAAACCAGAAGATATTGGTAATGAAAGGCGCATTGTTATTTCAGAAATGGCAGGGTTGAGTAATGTTTTATCCAAGGCCAAGACCTTTGGTATTGAGTTAAACAAAGAAGATGCAGCCTGCCGTGAAATTTTAACCAGAATTAAAGAATTAGAACACGAAGGCTATCAATTTGAAGTAGCCGAAGCTAGTTTTGAATTGTTGATGCGCCAAGCATTAGGACAAACAAAAAGCTTTTTTGAACTGCAAGGATTCCAAGTTCATTGTGATCGCTTATATGGTGAAGGGATACCCTACAATAACGCAATAGCAACTATTAAAGTTACCGTTAACGGAGAAGATAAACTGGAAGTGGCAGAAGGTAACGGTCCCGTTTCCGCCTTAGACAGTGCCTTACGTAAAGCTTTGGTGAATTTTTACCCTGGAATTGCTCAGTTCCATCTCACTGATTATAAGGTTAGAATTTTAGATGGCGGTGCTGGCACTTCAGCCAATACTCGTGTTTTAATAGAGTCAAGTAATGGTCACGAACGCTGGACAACGGTGGGGGTTTCTCCTAACATTTTAGAGGCTTCTTATCAAGCGGTGGTAGAGGGGATCGAATATGGTTTGTTGTTAAAGTCAACCACAAAAATCCCCCTAAAATCTCTTCCTTAGAGAAAATTTGTTTGGGTTTAAGTGATTTTTAATGGTTCTCGTAGTAAACGAATATATAAATGTTTGAAGGTCGAACGAATCACTCTGGGGAGTCCAAAGTCAATGGGCATTTTTCGTTCTGGTAGCTGCCAATCACTAATTTGTAATTGAGTGGGATGGCGTAGCGGAAATTCTATGTCTGCAAGGTTACTGGTTAACCCTAACCTTTGCTGTGCAACGTAGGTGGGTATGGATGAAGGAGTTACCCTTAAAATTTCCATTAGGGCGCAATCTAGGGCAAAAACGTCAGCAGAAGCCCCCAAAATCCCTAATTCTCTAGGTTCTCCATTACTCGGTCCGTTTCCTTCATGACCGATGATACCGTCTATAATAGTCAAATTAGGGGCGATCGCTCTGGCTGTCTCCACCAACATTTCCCCAAACCTGTTGGCATCTTTTCCCGCTTCCATGTGCCACCAGGCTTTCATTTTACCAGGAACGCAACCAAATAAGTTCTTGACTCCCAAGGTTAAGGTTAATTGAACGTGGGATTTAACTTTGGGAAGGTTGATCACTACATCTGCATCCATCGCTTCTTTAGATAGACGCAAATGGTCGAAATTATCACTATGGTGGTCGTAACGTTTGCCACTGAATTCTACCACTTCTAAGCCCAATTCTTCTATAATCGATTCGTAACCGTTGGCTAGAGCAACACCTCGCGCTGAACCAAAGGCGGGACTGTCTCCTAAAAAGGGTTTTCCTCCTGCTTCTTTAACTAACTTAGCAACACCATAGACGATTTCTGGACGGGTGACGCACTCTTTTGTGGGACGACTTCCGGTTAATAAATTGGGTTTTAGTAAGACTCTTTGTCCAGGTTTGACAAAAGATTCAATCCCTCCCAATGGTTGTAAAAGTTGTTCTAAGGAGGTTTTTAATAAGGGGCGATCGTAGGAATGTGCGGATAATAAACTGACGCTAGACATAATGGTTTTTGTAAAGAATTTAAAAACAGATTTTGTAAGCTTTAAAAAGCGGAAGAATACAAAGACTTTAGTATTTTATCAATACCTTCCCGAAACTGATTAGCTGCACCTGCTGTTAAATCACGGGGAACGCAAACACGATTTCTGATGTAAGAAAGAGATACTGCACCAATAACAGCTATTTCGTTATTTTGCATCAGTTGCTCATTTGCCAGAGGAGTAGCATAATTGTTGAGCAATTGAGTGGCTAATAATCTTAAGTATAAGTCAACATATTCTTCGACTTTCCCTAAATTTTCTGGAGTAATCCAGCTTTTAATGCCAGAGTTTTTAATAATATCTTGAACAACATTTTGATGATTATCGCTCAGTTTAGCGGCTGCTTCTAGGCGATCTTGTTGACTATTAGAAGCTTCTCAAAAAGTCTGGGGGGACTCGCCGAAAGTTAGGGGACAAAG
>NZ_JARVCN010000057.1:0-12338 GCF_038442745.1 Crocosphaera sp. Alani8 | reverse complement strand
GCCGGATTATGACTCCAGCGATCGCCGATATGGGAGTAAATCATGGTGGTCTTGGGGTCGGTATGACCTAACAAGTCCTGCACTTGGCGTAGAGAAGCCCCGGCCCGCATGGCCAAAGTTCCGGCTGTGTGTCTCAACGAGTGTGCGCTCAAATTCCTGGGTTTGGGTTTATACTTTGAGAGGTTATGCGCTTTGTTGCTCTTGCCTGTGGTGGGCAAGTTTTTCTTTTTTTGGCTCCCAGTCAGCTTTTTGGTGGTTTTGGGAGAGGATAATTCTTTCAGCCCGATCGCACTGAGATATTTGTCTACGATCCGCCGAATGGAACGCCGGCTCAAAGGGTTCCAAATCTTTTTGTTGTTACGGGCCAGGGATATTAGCAATGGGGTTGATTCGGTTATTGTTTCTCCTGCTTTTCTTCTTGCTCGCAAGTAACGCCGTAATAACTTGGCTAAATCGGGGGTTAATGGGACTACTCGTGTGTGGCGTTTCGAGGTGACTTGTAAACCTATATTTTGCCCATTTTTCACCATGCTCCCCATTGTGACCCGATGCAAATCCACCGTTCGGCAACCTTGCAGCAACATCAGGGAAATGAGGAGGCGATCCCGAAGGGCGTGGACGGTATTTTCCTTGGGAAGACTCTCTAACAACCGGTTCATTTCCTCGTTTTCGAGGTAATTAATGGTAGCGGCGGGATCTTTGACCTCCGTGGGGGGTTTGAGGCGCAATGCCGGGTTAAAGCTGATGTATTCATTTTCGAGCAAAGCGTCGTAGAAGCGGCGAAGTACGGCGAGTTTCAGGGAAATGGTAGCGGTTTGGTATTGCTGCTCTTTGACTAACCAACGCCGGAAACGTTTGAGCTTGGCGAAGGTGGCTTCAATTGGGTTGACGGTGTTGGTGTGACACCAATAAACGAACTGTTTGAGGTGGCAAAGGTAAGTCCGTTGGGTATCGTCGGCTGCTTTGCCGTTGCCTACGTCTGTTTCTAAGAAATCCTTGAAGAAGTCGAGAAGGTGAGAGTCTTCGATGAGGATTGGTTTGGCCGAGTGGGTAGAAACTAGAGAGGACATGGGAGCCACCATTAGGGAAGGATAAAAAAGCCGAAATCCTCACACTGAGCTAATCTTAGCATAGAGAAGAGTCCGAAAAGAACGTTTCTCGGACTCTTTTAATTGTTCCCCGTACAATTAACAACGAATTGTTGTTAATACAGTACGCATATATTGCATAAAGAGTTTTTGTGATCGCCCCTATCAATAAAGCCGAAATTTTTTTCCTGTAGTGTTTTGCTTTTGGTCTTTCTCTTTCTGGATAGGACGAAGCTTTGGCTTTGGTTTAGACTTTTTCTTTTTCTTCTTCTTCTTCTTCTTCGGTGGCGGTGGCTTAGGGATAGTCTTTTGAAGCAGAGTGGGATTTATTTTCTCTTTTAGGTAACGTGGAACTGCCTTCATGTCGGTTGTTTCTAACAACAACTTACGCAGAATATCCCGACGATTTATCTTCAATTCGATTAATTTAGCTTCATCCGCCATCTTAGCGGATAGTAAAGTCCAAACGTTGCCTTTTCTTGTCCCAACCACTTCCCAGAATTCTTCTGCGTTGGCTGATGGTGGTAATGTCCCCTCTATTTTTAGATTGAAAGGTTTAAATAACAAATCTTTTTCGTAATGGCTTTGGCATTCTACTTGAATTGAAAAAGACGTTTTGAAAATTGTTTTTATTCTTCCTCTTATTCTAAAGTAATCTACATTAGCCTTGAATACTTCTCCTCCAAAATTCACTAAGCAAGGCTTATCTATTTTTGGTCTGAGTAGTTGAACTTCTGATATTTCTTTATTCCTTTTTGTCTTAAAATATAAGAACCAATAATAAGACTTATCCTCATTAAAATCCTTCCGTTCTTGAATTTTTTTCCAGCAACTTAGACTCATAAAACCATTAAATTCTCTCCCATCTGCTGTTACCAATTTGCCATCGATAGGAGTCTTTTCCTTCTCAGGATTCTCAGGATAAAAAGTTCCTTCTATGTATCCTTCTATTTTATATTCGTTAACTCTATGAGGTAACTGAAAGAGGATTTCTTTATAGCAAAACATTGACATAATTATTCGTATCCTCGCTTGATTAATTTATTATTAAACTTTTCTGCATTCTCCATATTAAACATTTTTAATAACTGCTTTGTTAGCAATTTCCAATCAACTTTTGATAAAGCCCATCGTAATAATGGCTCAGCAAATTCAGGAGCATCATCAGCCGTTATTCGTTGTCTAGACATATCATACTTATACTCCCTATAATCAAAGTAAAATGAATCCTCTGATAATTCTTCTGCTAGACAAACCTCTAATATTTTCTTACTGAACTCTCTTTCTCTCACATTATAAGGAAACCATTGATACCAGTATCTTAGTTGTTTTAGGAAACGCTCGTCGTAGCATTGCTCGTCATCTAAGTAGTAATCTTGTAGTTTATATTTTAAGTATTCTAATATTATCTTTGTCTCCCCAAAAGTTCCGCTAACAACCTCAAATTGATCTATATAATGTTTTCTCTTTAACGAACCACTGTATGTTACATTAGGTTCAACCTCTGGCCCTGGTGTCGGTAATGGAATTCTTTTCAGTATCTGCTTTAGGGATGTTTTCCATTGATGTGCTGTTTCTATACTAGGATATTCCCCTACTAATTTTATCAATCTTTTCTTATTTTTCTTATTTAATTCTCCCTGTACTCTATTTCCTAGCAGCATTATCGCTTGCTCTAGTTCTTCTTTTGCTCCTGGTACTATGGGAGGAAATTTTACCTCACTTTTCTCTTTTCTAGTCATTTTCATCTTCCTTTTTAGCTTTTTATTATTTTTAATAACTTGGAATTTTTATTATCCAATTCGTTTCTTCTTTTAAAGACTTAAGTACAATTTCTCCTGAATAGTAATCAATAATTTCCTCACAAAAATAGACAGTTGATTTACTAGGTGAATAAACTGACTGCACTTTGAAATGTATGATTAAATCATCTTCCTCTACATTGTAAGCCTTAATTTGAATTAGAGGATACTCTTTTTCTTCTATTTGGTGAGCTAGAAAAATATCATCAAATATTCGATTAAATATAATCAATAATCTATTCGGTTCTGTTATTAAAATTGGGGTACTAAAAACCTGTAATTTTACCCGATCGAATAAGTCCACTTTATATTCGCTATAAATTACCTGCCTAACAGAAGTAATTATTTTATTTATTAAGGATTCACTTTCAACCAATCCTTCAGGTAAATTAGCTTCTTTATATGACAGAGAAGCTAAAGAGTTTAATTCAGGAAAATACATCGTCATTTTTTGACTTATATATTCTATTCCTTCCCTGATTTTTTGATAATGTATTGTTAGTCGAGAAACACTTTTATTAATATTATTTGGATTCTTTGACTCAGAAACGAATTTATTAATTTCTCTGCTTAATATTCCTTCTTCAATTGAAATTAGGTATTGACAATTAGAAATATTTTGTAAGGTTTCCATTAAGGATTCTCCAAATGGAGTCAACAGTACCGCATAATCTTTATAAATTTGTCGTTCATCTATTTTATTTTGCAATCGTTTATTAAGGGCTATAATTTCTTGTTTCTGTATATTTTGTTGCCACTCATAATCAAAAATTGCCAACATAATTCCTAAAATCCAAAGTAAAATTATTGTAGGAATTATTGGAACCCAAATCCCCCCAATAAATAAAAGATAACTTAAGATAGCTATTATAGTAGAATTAATTACTAAAAAAAGGGTTGATTTTTTCCATTGATAGCGTAATTTGTGGAGACAAAGACAGGTAATAATTCCAAAAATGAATAACCAAATATTAATCTGTAATTCCTTAACAAATTTAATCAAAGGTCGCTCCCCTAAAGCATTACTGATAATCACAGATGCTAATTGTGCCTGAATCTCCATTCCGAACATAGGTTCAGGAGAACTAGACAAAGACCTGCTAAACGGTGTTAAAAAATAATCTTTTTTGCTCGAAGCATAAGAACCGATAATTACCAATTTATCTTTAAAAATAGATGGTTTTATATTTCCATTTAATACATCAGATATTGATACGAAATCGAATTTTACATTACGCCAGTTAAGAAAAATTTGATAGCTGCCGTCATCTATTTGAGTGTACGGTCCCGTTCCATTCCGAAAAGCCCAAAACGTTGCTTGATTTAGTTTTAACCATTTTTTTTCTCCAGTTTCTCGATAAATTTCCTGGGTGGCTAAATACTCATAAGCCAAAACCAATCCTAAATTGGGCAGAGCAGGTGCTTTCGTTTTGGGGAACAGAAACATTCTTCTTATCACCCCATCACTATCTGGCTGTACTGCTACTTCTGTTACTTGCTGGATATTAATGGGAGGGGGGGCTACTGGTGCGAAAACTCTATTTTCCCTATCTCCTGTTTGTTTTCCCACCCCATAAAAATTAGTATTTGCCTCAAATAGTTTCAACAGTTCCTCTCTTCCTTCTCCCACTGGCTGATCTCGAAAAAAGTCCAAACCTATGGCTATTGGCTCCTGTTGCTCGATTATTTTCAGCAATTTTGCCATTGTGCCATCGCTTATTTGTGCTGATTTAAACTCTTGTATATCTTCCTCCGTTTCCCCCACCAACACTATCCTTTGCTCAACCCCTTCAGACGGCTGTAATTTGAACAACAGATCCACCGCCAACCATTCTAACCATTGGAATCCTCCTGAATGCCTAATCCCAATCATGGCTGCAGTTATCGAAATTGTTATTATCAACTTAAGACATAAAAGCTTATTAATTTTGCTCTTGATCTTCTTTAGCATCAAATTGTCTGCCCCTTTTTCCCTCAAGATATAATTGAATCAGTTGATCACTTTTTGTTTCGTAACTGACTTTGATCAAATCTACTGTCAGTATCTTAGCGTGCCGAATTTCATTGTTACACAGAAATCCTGCTACCACATTATACTTTTCAGATTCAACTAATTTTGACGGTAATTTAAGGGTAATATATTGTTCTTTACTTACAACCAATTTTCTTTCAAAAACTACTTTTAATTCTTTGTCCCTAACTACAACCAAAAAAGTTTCTTCTGGAGAAGCTGGCTTAAGTTCAAATAATAAAATTGGTTGAGGAAATTGCGTCGTTAACGGGTTACTACCAATTAGCGAAATTTCCCCTTGTTTAACCATACATCCTCTAGTGCTACTTGCACTGGTACGTTGAGAATCTCTTTCTTGCTCAGGTGGCTCATAACCCATTAGAAATATAGAGGAAAAAATTATAATATAAGACCATGCTTTTTTCTTAATCATCAGTGAAATAACTATCCAAATTTATCTATGCTTGGTCTATTTTACCGTTATTATCGCTTAGTAGTTCTTTTTTGCCTAGTTATATTACTGGTGATCTCGTTTCCCTTACGTGCTGTCTCAACTGATGTACTTCGAGATTTAAACCAAGCTCAGACTTTAATTGATCAAGGCAATTTTAATCTTGCTACTACCATACTTGAATCTATTGAAGAAAATTTGCCGAAAAAAGCCTATCCCTACTATCAAGCCATCACCGCTAATTTATTTTTGCGTCAGGGATTATTCAATCAAGCTATTGATATTTATAGTCGGTTAAAAAAAGAGCAATTTGGTAAAAAAGCTAATAACACTCATAATTACCTCAATTTGCTGGACAACTACATTCAGGCCGCTTTAGGTCGAGCCAGAGTTTACTCTTTTTTGGCTTCCGAGGATATTGATCGCCAAAACGAATTTTTGACCATAGTAGACAGCGATCGTATCTTGGCTCATCAGCTGGCCATCGAGGAATCTGAAATAGCTTCTTCTGCCTCTGTCGAGGCTAAGATTCGAGCTTCTCTTAATCTCGCTCAAATGTCCCCACCTTCGGTGGACTTATCAAGATTGGCTCTAGAAATTGATGCTTTACCCTCATCTGAAATGAAAGTTCTATTTTCATTGCAACTAGCTAAATTTCATCCAAAGCCTCTCTCCTTATTGAAAAAAGCCCTAAGCCTTAGCTTTGAGCTTCAAAATCCCTTAAATTTATCCTGGTCTTGGGGGGCTTTAGCAGAACACTATTATATCCAAGGTTTATATCCAGAAGCTTTAGAACCTTCTTTGCGTGCCATTTGGTCAGCCCAACAAGTCAGGGATTGGGCTAAACTCAGCCAATGGGAATGGTTAGCTGCTAGAATCTATCAAAAATTAGACCAACCATCATCCGCTTTCCGAGAATATCGTAATGCTCTTTCCTCTATTAAGAAATTAAGAGAAGATTTAGCTGGTAGTTCTGTGGGACAAAATCTTTTTTACGATACTATCGAGCCAATTCTCCGAGATTTTTTATCTTTCCTATTAAATCAACCTACAGTTTCTCAACAGGATTTAATTGAAACTCTTGATATACTACGCCTTCATCAATTAGCAGAACTAGATAATTTTTTTGGAGACATCTGCGAAGTAAATATTAATACTTTAGCTACTCAAGAGCCAGATTCTATCAAAATTTATACTCTTTTATTACCTAACAATTCTTATGAAATTTTGAGATTCTCCGATAACTCTTATCAGTTAATCTCTTTAAATATTACAGAACAATCATTTAAACAACTGGTTTTAGATTGGCGAAGCAATCTAACTAATTCTTTTTATGGTGATTATCGTCCAGGTAGTCAAAAACTTTCGGATATTTTAATTAAACCCATACAAAATATTCTGGATGTTCGAGGAATTAAACATTTAATTTTTGTTCAGGATAACATTCTTCGTAATATTCCCATGTCTGGTCTTTATTATGGAGATGATAATAACTTTTTAGTCGAAAAATATGTTATCTCTTATTCCTTAGATTTAGGAGGCTCTTTGATACAAGATGTCCCTCAATATCCTTTAATTGTTGGTTCTTCTCAACCTACCCCAAGGTTTCCTAATCCCTTACCAGAAGTAATTACTGAAACAAAATTTATTCAAGAGCTTCTTGGAGGAACACGATTACTTAACAAATCCTTTACTCCTGAATCTTTAAGCAATAACCTCCAAGAAAACAATTATCAAATCTTACACATAGCAAGCCATAGCCGATTTTCTGGGTTATCCGAAGAAGTTCAGATCCAAACAGGAACCGATATTCTAGGCTTATCTGAATTTGACCAAATTTTAAGCCGTAAAAATGATTCTCTTCGCAATCTAGTTTTAAGTGCTTGTGAAACAGCTTCCGGCTCACGATATTCTACACTGGGTATTGCTGGCATTGGATTACGGGCTGAAATCTCTAATGTTTTGGGTTCTCTATGGTTTATTAATGATCAAAGTAGTATGAAGTTCTTTTTAGATTTTTATCAATTTTGGCTCGAAGAAAAATCCATAGCCAAAGCTTTACAGAAAGCCCAAATTAAGCAAATTGAACAGGATATCAATCCAGTTAATTGGGTTAATTATATTTTAATTTCTTGAATAAATATTATTAATTTATTTCATCTTAAACTCACCTAGTAAAATAAACATTTTTAGTCTTTTTATTCGATTATATAAGTTGAAATGAAGGAGGCTTAACATAGGAATAAGGGATAATAAAAAATCCATAAATTGTCCTTAAATATTTCTGATCATCTTGATTTAATAAAACACAGTCAAAATTAGGATCTATATTGGTTTTTAAAATTACATTATTCTCTCTGTTTAAATTAGGATCATAAATAGAAATTTCATAATGAGAGTTATTAAAAGATTGAGAAAGATTGTAGCTGTAAGCTAAAACCTGATGATTCTTCCAAATTGCTAAACTTTCAGATAATTTAACTGTTATGAGTCCCAATATTACTAAATTTTGTTTGTCGAGTTGAGATAACAACTTTCTCAACTCTATATTCATTCTTTTTTGAATCTCTTGTTTAGATAATCCCATCCATTGAGCAAATTTAAGAATATTATAATTACAATATCCATAACTATCATTTTGTCTTTTATACAAATATTCATAAAGTTGATCTGTAGGTGCAGGAGCCTCTTTTAATATAGGAATTTTTTGATTAGATAGAAAAAAATCATAAGCTCCAAAACACATACCTCCACACAATCCATGAAGCACTTTATTTTGATTTAAAAGCCAATTTTCTTTTCTATTTCTAATAAATTTAGGTAAAGCATATCCTCTAAAGCCATTAGGAAACGTAAAACCATGTTGAGAAGGAATAAATTGCATAAAAAATATAAAAATTTGTATTATATACTATAATAATTTAGTTTTTTTGTCAATTTACTGTAGGAGTAAGTCTTATGTTCTTCCCACTTTTCAGAAAACAACAAGAGTTGAGAATACCAGTTATTTTATCGCTGTTATTAAAAGGCATAATTACAATCTTAATCACACAAGAAACCAAAGCACAAATTATTCCTGATTCAACTTTACCGAACTCTTCCCAAACAATCAATAATGCAAATCAGATAATTCTTCAGGGAGGAACCTTAAAAGGGTCTAATCTTTTCCACAGTTTTTCCCAATTTTCTCTCCCCACGAACTGGGAAGCTTTTTTCAATAATCCTGATATGGTGACTAATATTTTTAGTCGAGTAACTGGTCAATCTCCTTCTTTTATTGATGGGTTAATTCGAGCTAATACCTCTGCTAATTTATTCTTTCTCAATCCTAATGGAATTATTTTCGGACCTAATGCTTCTCTTGATATCGGTGGCTCTTTTTTTGCTAGTACCGCACAAAGCATCAAATTTGAAGATGGTAATGAATTCAACGCTATCAATCCAGGTTCCTCTCCAACACTAACTGTAAATCTTCCTATTGGTTTGGACTTTAGTCAAAATCCAGAAAATATTGTTGTAGAAGGACGAGGACATGACCTTTCCGTTCAAGATCCTATTTTTTCTCCTGTAATAAATCAGCAACAGTCAAATGGGTTAACTGTAAAATCTGGGAAGACTTTATCTTTGATCGGAGGAGAAATTGAACTAATCGGTGGAATTTTACGATCCCAAGGCGGTCGCATTGAACTGGGAAGTGTTGATAAAGGCTTTGTCGCTCTTATCTCTACTCAGCAAGGTTGGCAAAGTCAATTTGAACAATCAAGCTTTAATAATATTTCATTAACTGAACGTGCTTTATTAGATGCTAGTGGTTTTAAAGGTGGCTCTATCGAATTGCAAGGTCACAATATTTCAGTTGAAGATGGCTCTGCGATTTTAATCCAAAATTTTGGGACTGAATTTTCTGGAAATATCGATTTTCGAGCAAAGGGGACTCTTCAAATTAAGGGAACCGACCTCAACGGTCAGTTTCGGAGCTATGTTCTCAGCGAAGCATTTGATGGACGAGGAGGTAATATAACAATTTCAGCTAATCAATTATTTGTTCAAGAAGGTGGAGGAATTGCTTCTAAAAATTATCAAAGAGGACAAGGAGGTAATTTGTCCATTGAAGCCCATAAACGAATGTTAGTAGAAGATTTTTCTCTATTAAATCCACAAATATATAGTTTGGTTGCGGCTGCTACTTTTGGCTTAAAAAAAGGAGGTAACGTCACTATCAATACACAAGAATTAACAGTTGATAATGCTGGTAGTATTGGAACAGTGGTTTTTGGTGATGGAGATGGAGGCAATTTAACTGTTAAAGCTTCAGATATCAAAATTATCGGAGGCTCTCCCATTCTTCCTTTCTTCAGTAATTTGGTGTCTAATAATGCTGGAAATGGAAAGTCTGGACAAATGAATATCCAGACAGAGAAATTAACCATATCTGAAGGGGGAGTTATCTCATCAGCTACAGCATCCAGGGGAGATGCTGGACAAATTTTTATTGAAGCTGAGTACATACTCTTAGAAGGAAAACATCCGACTTTTGGAGATGTTAGTCGGATTACGTCAGCAACTTTTCGAGAATCAGAGACCGTTCGACAAATATTTAGATTGCCAGATATCCCAACAGGTTCTTCTGGAAATATTTTTATTAATACCAAAAATTTACTAATTAATGAAGGAGGAATCGGTGTTCGCAATACAGGAATAGGTAATGCTGGAAATATCATAATTAACGCAGAATCACTTGAATTGAATAATGCTGTTGGCATTCTAGCTTCTAGTTTTTCTGGTCAAGGAGGTAATATTGAGCTTAATTCCCCAATTATTAAATTAACTAATGGAAGTAGTATCACAGCTACTTCTGGTGCAGAAGAACTAAGTGGCACAATTACCATTGATTCTTCTAATATTACTCTTGAAAAAAGTCAAATTTCAGCTTCAACTGAGAGGGGAGAAGGAGGAAATGTTCTTGTCGAAACTCAAAATTTATTTTTAAGTTCAAATAGTCAAATTACTGCTGCCACAGGAGGGAAAGGTAATGGTGGCAATATTAATATTAATGCTAATTTAATACTTCTTCTCGATGAAAGTAACATTTCAGCTAATGCTTTTGAAGGCGATGGAGGTAATATAAATATTACTTCTCAGGGATTATTCGTGTCCCCTGATAGCTCCATTACTGCTAGTTCCCAATTTGGTTTCGATGGGGAAGTTAATATCGATACCAACTTCTTTCAAGCTGATACTGCCGACACTGGATTACCCAATACTAATTTATCCATTGACCAAAGGGTCGCTCAATTTTGTGAAGAAGCGCAAAAGAAAAGTCGCTTTACAGTCGAAGGTCGGCAGGGGATGATTAAAAGCCCGGAGAATTATACTCGCCCCTATGATTTAACTGATTTGGCCCCTTTAGGAGAAGTTGTCGGAGTCGAAAAACTTCCTGATGGTCGAGTTCGCCTTCTTAGTTGTAACCGCAACCGACTTTCACAAGGGGATTCTCAAGAAAATTGAGAAATTTTCCCTTTGTTCCTCAATTTCATTGACTTCTCTTGATAAGGGAACACCATAATCCAGTCTTAGCACAAGCCAATCTGATATTTCCCATCTCAATCCCAACCCTGTACTAATTAGTGTATTAACTGAATCTTCTCCTTCTGAGTTGCCATTCGAGACAGTCCCCAAATCAATAAAGGGAACTAAGCTCCAATTCCCAAAACTTGAATCTTGAATGATCGTTACCAAAAGTTCACTCGATAGTGCAAAGCAATTATCACCACTGCGAACGTTTGTTGCGTATCCTCTGACTGTATTTCCGAAAATAAATTCATTGCCATTGAGACCCCCAATCGCACATTGTTCTAATGTAGGCAAATCCCCACCCCCTACCTGTCCTGATAACCGAGATGAAAATCTAAGGCGATCATTGAATAAATGGACATATTGTATCTGCCCTTGCCAACTCGTAAAACTCGATTGATTGATTAAATTGCTCCATCCTATATTTAATTGGGAACTAATCGAAAAAACATCATCAGAGTCTCTTGTTTGATAACTTTGATTAAATCTTAATACTGTTAGTTCCGTAAATCCATCTCGCACATTTTCAGAGAAAGAAAACGGAAAATCATTAAACAAAAAACTACGACTTTCTCTGTGGTCTACATTTATTCCTAAGTTAAATTTATCTGATGGTGTTTGAATTAGCGGTTGCTGGAATGCTCCTGATAAAGTAAACGATTCATTACGAATCTCAAGAGAATCGAAAGGTGCAACTATAATTTCGCTATTTGTAAATTGATAAGACAATTTTATTATTCCATCATTTGAATTAACAGGAATAATAAGACTTGATAAAAATCTTTCAAGTCCTTCTGTCCCTTTGTATTGCAATTGAGCTTTATCACCAAATCCAAAGAGATTCTTGTTGCTGAGCATAATTTCAGCCCCCCATTCTCCAATTAGGGGACTTTCTTCATTACTCCAATCTGATGATATTTCCCATCTAGGAGATTCCCTTATGTCTATTTCCAAAACTTGGTTATTTTTCGTGCCTGGAATCAATCTTGCATTGACTTCAGAAATTAAATCATTTTGTTGTAGCAGGATTAGCCCTTCCTGTATCTGATTAATATTTGGAGGGCTGGCGACGTATGGTGAAAGTCGATCATGAACATAGGATTTTTTCAAATGATATAAGCCTTTAATTTCTATTTCTACTTGGCTTTCTCTAGCACGAAATACGATAATCCCCTTTCCTTCTTCGAGCTTTCTATTATCTTCAGGGAAAAAGTTAACCACAGTATTTAAGTATCCATTTTTTTGATAAATTTCTGTTAATTCCATTTCAATTCTTCGTATGTCTTCTAATGATATATTTTTCCCAAGTAGTTCCCTAAACATTTGGTTGACTTGTTCATCAGATATTATAGAAGAGGGGAGCGTGTCACTTTTGCGAGGGGAGTCTTAGTTAGCGGGCAATATCCTACAAC
>NZ_JARVCN010000056.1:0-12719 GCF_038442745.1 Crocosphaera sp. Alani8 | reverse complement strand
CCCAGTCGCTTTCACCGAATTCCGGTCGATGCGACATTTTTGCGTCGCTCCCCTTTGTAGGTTAGTGATTCCACCTTTAATTACATTTCCTCGATTACGGGCATAGAATAATTTTAGTCTGTTTCCTTGGCTACCTCGAATTGTGACATCTTGTTCAGCTTTTGGTACTAATTTAAGAGACACTCGACCAGCATTATAGTTTGCCTTACCGCCTTGTACAACGCTATTATAAGGATATTCATCACACCACAGGCCACTGTTACTATCGTAATTACTGGCACATGGCTCTACACCTCTTAACCAAGTTCTTCTATTGTCACCTCCTCTACTCAATAAAGGGGAAATGACTTTAGAACCTAATAAACGACCACTTGGATTATCTATTGTGTAACCAGATCTCGTTAGAGCTTTGATTATATGTTGAGTAGTTTCTGGTAAGTCATGACCTCCCCACACGATAATGGGAACTCCCCATTTATCACTATCAGAGGGAAGGCTTTCTGCTATAGCGTGTCCCCTAGCCAAAACTCCTACAACTGCTAAAGGTAGCAATTGAACAGCAATACTTCCTCTAGTCCCTGCTGTTGCCGTTACCCTGAAAATTTGAGCCGACGATTGAGAAGCTAAAATTGACTGAATTTTTGAAGCAATTGAATTATCTAGTAATGAGGAAAATAACCCTGTTGGGTCAACTGCATTAACTGGATTACCATGAACATAAGGATATTTAGCTAAAGACAACGGTTCAGTTAAAAATCCCTCAAAGGGATCTCTAGCGGTAAATCTGCCAAATTAATCTTTCCAAATCTCTCGCCAGGCATCTATTTGTTCGGGATTGTATTTTTGAAAGATTTTTTCAAATGTCTCTAAATTTGTCCCGATTTCTAAATCACCTTCTTCATCAAATTGTGTGTAATAAGCACCTTCTCGATAACATTCGGCTACTGTCAATATTAAGTTAGTTAAACTCGAAGCATATATTGATGCATCGCATCCATGTGAAGCCCATGCAGACCAAATTGGAGACAAATCTTTCTCCTGTTGATCGCAGATAACATAATAAACATCATGTCCATCGCCATGAAAAATAGTAAGAATATGGCTGTCAAGACTGGGATTTTTTTTAGCCCATTCCCAGCTATTAGACACTTCTAAGGCTAATTCTAAAGGATTCATGATCAAATCATAGTTTCCTAATCTTATATTTCCATCACAAAATTGATAGAGTTCATATACTTCTTTTGGAAGTACAAAAGGAAAATCTTTAGTTATTTCTTCAATTTGTTTATTTCTTAATCCTTGACGTAATTCAGAAATGGCTTCTGGATAGTTGAGTCGTAGCCAACTAATAATTTCTTCTAAAGCTTGGGTCAATTTTGACATTTTTAAGGTAATTAATAAGGAATAAATAGTTAATTGTTAAAATGGTAAGATTTAGCGAATAATATTTCCTTGTCTGTCTTTCCAGAAAGAGTCAGATAATTTCGTTATTGGGACAACTCCATACCACTTATTCAGATAATCCCCTGGTATAACGCCTGCTTGTCTCTGTTTATCATGTTTGATTAAAGCTCCCTGATTTCCAGCTTCAATTCTTGGGACTAATTGAAGAGAAACTAATCCTAAACCCCAGTTCTTTCTTCCACCTTGTTCACTTGAATAAAAAGGATATTCATCACACGATAAGTCATCTTTAATAATATGTATTCCTTGTTTGCTTGCGTTTTCTATATATCTTCTTTTGTCGGGGTTTTTACAGTTTGTCTTATTTCTGAACCATCTTCTGTTTCCATGACCTTCTGGTACTGTAGTATCCCAAGAACTTAAAAGTGGAGTTTTTCCTTCCTGGCTTATGGCACGATAGATATGGTTTGTATGTTTTTCTAGGGGGTTTCCTTGATAGGTTTGTCCAAAAAAGACGATAGGAATACCAGGATCTCCATCTTGATCGCCAGTAACAGCCATTTGTCTAAGTAGACTTTGAGCGTTAGTAAGTTTAACTTGATGAGCGAATATCGTTCCTGCAGCAGTTGATCCTGTTATAGCTGTTGTACCTGCTGTTTGAGCCGCATATGTCTTAAACAAGGACGATGCAGGTAGATATATAGGACGTAGAGAATTAATAATCGCAGACATTTTTGAAGCAACTGAATTATCTAGTGATGAGAAAAATAACCCTGTTGGGTCAACTGCATTAACTGGATTACCATGAACATAAGGATATTTAGCCAAAGACAACGGTTCAGTTAAAAATCCCTCAAAGGGATCTCTAGCAATAAATCTTCCCACACTGGGGTCATAATACCTTGCTCTGAGATAATAATCCTCTAAATTAGCATCATATTGTTCTCCTGTATAGAGATAATTATTAACTGTATCTCCAGATGAATTGAGGACGTTACCATAAGCATCGTAGAGATAAAAATCAGTTACATTACCATCAGCATCTGTTAACGCTCTCGTACTTCCTAATCCATCCACATGATAGAAAGATTCTTCACCATTTCTTGTCTGAGAAATTAAGTCATATCCGTAAACATAAGCCACTTCAACATCACCATCAGCCGTATATTCTTCTAATACCTGAGCGTAGTTACGATTAGCATCAACTAAATAACGAGTTTCTACACCATCCACAATAGATGCTACTCTTACTCCATTGGCATTATATTTATATTCTGTAGAAGTTGTCCCATCCTCTGTTATTATTTCTGCCCCAATCAACCGATTTTCATCATCCCAAGTATAATTTATTTGGTCATCAACCCCTTTAACTTTAGATAGAGTATTTCCATTATTATCATAGGTATAAGTGGTGACTTCTCCATTAGTTTCTTCGGTTAACAACCAATCATTATCATTATAAATATAAGTAGTTAATCCTAATTCAGAATCATAACGACTCAAACGATTACCGATAGCATCATAAGTATAATCAATTGTGTGAACAGTATTTCCATTTGTGATTTTTTCTTGGGTTAATCGATATAAATTATCATAATCATAATTAACAATCCGACCATCTTGTTCTTCTATAGAAATTCGATTTCCAACAGCATCTAAGGTGTATTCATAGCTAGAAATTATGTCTAATTCTTGTTGGTTGTTGGGATCAATTGAGATATTCTTTAAGAAAATTAAGCGATTCAACTCATCATAAGTCCGAATTTCTGCCGTATTATTAGGTAACTCAGTTTGAATTAGATTACCAACAGCATCATAGGTATATTGGGTAACACCATTTGAGCTAGTAACCGTTTCTATTTGATTGTTTAGTGTATAAGTATAGGTAACGGTATCGCTATTAGTAATAACCCCAGTCCGATTACTTGCATCATCATAGGTATAGCGAATAAATTGAGAATCAGGGTTAATTTGTTCAATTAAACGATCTCGAACATCATAATCATAAGTTGTTGTTCCCAATTGATCTGTAATAGTTTCTATTTGACCAGTGAGAGTGTAAGTATATGCAATGGAACTATTATCAGAAAATTCTTTATTAAGTAATCGGTTTAATTCATCGTATTCGTATTTGATCGTATCACCATTAAAGTTAGTAAAAGTGGCTATATTACCGACAGCATCGTAACTCGTTTCTGACTGTTGACCCATTGGTAAAATAGTAGAAATGCGACGATTTAATGCATCATATTCATAGGTCGTAATGTGATTTAAGGCATCTTTAATTTGAATTAAATTACCTGCTAAATCGTAGCTGTATTCGGTTCTTTGTCCAAGTGCATCAACCACTGCGGTTAATCTTCCTTGGGGGTCGTATTCATATTGGGTGGTATTTCCTGCTTGGTCGGTCGTGGCAATTTCTTGTCCTAGCTGATTGTAGGTCGTAGTTATAAAAGTTTCATCATGAAAATGAGTTTCTATGAGACGGTCTACTTGATCGTAGACAAATTCACTCGTATGACCATTAGGATCTGTTTCAGTGAGTAGATTTCCCCAACTATCATAGGTGTAGGTAATTTCATTGTTTAAGCCATCACGAACGAGGGTTTGACGACCAGCAAGGTCATATTCATATTCGGTACGATTGCCATTTTCGTCAATAGAAGCAGTTATTCTACCTAGTTCATCGTATTCAGTTAGGATTCTGGGGTTATCTATTAGAATCTCTGGAGTTTCATCAGGATAAATAACTTCAATTAATCTATCTAAATCGTCATAGGTAAAATAGATTGTTTGACCAGCTTGGTTAGTTTCAGAAATTCGTAAGTTAACATCATTATACGCCGTACTTATAAGTGTGCCATCAGCAAATTCAGTTTCTATTAAACGACCTATTTTGTCATAAATAAATTCGGTTGTCTGATTTCGAGCATCAGTTTCAGTTAATCGTCTTCCCGTCGCATTATAAGTATAAGTAGTTTCATGACCTTCAGCATCACGAACTAAAATAAGACGATCTGCTGCATCATACTCATATTCAGTCCGATTACCTCGTTCATCGATAATAGCTACCATTCGACCAGCTTGGTCGTATTCAGTTTGACTTCTGGGATTATCACTTAAATTTTCAGGAGTATTATCGGCATAAATAGTTTCTATTACCCTTCCCTTAGCATCATAGACAAAATTAGTTTTGTACCCAGCAGCATCAATAGTAACAATTTCTCTTCCCCCTTCATCATAAATGAAACTTTCAAATGTCCCATCAGGGTATATAACCTTAAGAAGCTGACCTTTATCATCATATTCGTATTCTGTGCGACGATGATTATTTACTCCTGCTTCAATAGTAGCAATCCTATTACCCACAGAATCATATTCATACTGAATCACATTGCCTAAAAGTCGAGTTTCAGAAATAACACGACCTTCAGCATCATAAATCCAGCTAGTAGTTTGCGTTTCAATCTTTTCAGCAGTTGTAAACGTTTTAGTTTCACTTAATATGTTGCCATTATCATCATAAGTGTAAATTATATTATTTCCTAGAGCATCAATTTGATTAGTTACTCTACCAAATGAATCGTATTCAAATTGAGTGACTCTACCTTCAGCATCAATTAGCGAAGTAATATTACCTTTAGCATCATAAACTCGTTTTCTAGTTTCACCTTCGGCGTTAGTTTCAGTAAGCAGATTTCCTTTAAGATCATAGGTATAAATGGTAGCGTAACCTAGGGGATTGGTTTTAGTAAGGATATCCCCAAACTTATTGTAAGTATAATAAGTGGTATTTCCTAACGCATCGGTTTCCGTTAACTGATTCCCTTTATCATCATAAGTATAAGTGGTTGTATAACCTTGTTCTCCACTTTCTTCGGTAATAATTGTCTCAGTTAATAAATTATTTTCTTCATCATAAGTCCGTTTAGTTACCTTACCAACCGCATCAACTTCTTGAACTACATTACCCCGTTCATCATAGACATAAATCGTCTCATTCCCAAACACATCTTTAGTGGTTTGTGTCGAATTATCAGGGTCATAAACTAATTCTACTGCTTCCCCATTAACATCAATTACCCTAGATAACCGTCCATCTTCATCATATTCAGTCCTCACCGCTTCCCGATTTAACGGGTCAATAATTGTCTCTAAATAATGTTCTCTTTCCTCATGATAATCAAACTTGGTTTCATTCTCTTCCCTATCAATAACCTTAATTAAATCCCCATTACTATCATATTCATACTGAATAATATTACCCGATGGGTCAACAATTGAGGTAATCCTTCCTTTGGCATCTCTATTAAATTTAACCTCAACCCCTGAATCACTAATTATCCCACTCTCAGAGAAAGTCAGCTTATTCCCATTGGTATCCGTAGCGGTTAATAAATCCCCAGATAGAGCATCAATTTCATAAACAATCCCTTCCCCTGTGGTTAAGGTATATTTTCTTCCAAAATAAGGGTCAATGGGATTATATAAATTAGCAGGAATACCAGCAAATTCCCCTGTTCCTGTACGAATTAATAAGGCATCTTTGACGGTTAAAACATTATTAGAATCCGACTCAGAAACGAATTTAGGATGATATAAACCTGTATCTTCTTGTATGCCTAATCCACCCCCAGCAGCAGCTAAAAAGGCTCCTAATAAGTCTAATTCAGGTTTAAAGGTAAAGGTTTCTCGTTTACCACCAGGAAGGGTAATATAAACTTTATCTCCTTCTCTAAACCCTTTGCCAATAATATCAAAGGTGTCATAATAATCATCTGGCCCTAAACTGGTTCTGAGATTGGTATCCCTAAATTCTAATCGCCATCCATAACCAAAATCATCCCTTTCTTGTGCCGTTAAGGTGTCATAGGTTCGAGTAATACTAATAGGAATACCAGAAACAGGAATAGATAAATCGGTAAAGGATAATTGGAAGTTACCGAGTTTTAAATCTCCTTCAACGTTAATGGTTCTCTGTTCAAAAACAATATTGCCACCAGCATCAACCGCTTTTAATCGTAAGGTATAAGCATCATTTTCTAATAAAGTGGGGTCAAAGACTCCTAAAACATCATTGTCAACAGCTTGGGTTCCTCTAAAGACTTCTTGGAAATCATCACTGCCTAACTTAGCTACTTCTAAAGTGTAATACTGTAAATTATCGTCGTTAACCGTACCAATAATTTCTGTAGGAGAAGTAACGGTATCTTCAGAGAAGGCTGGTAAGTTAATGATAGGGGCATCTTCATCACTAAAATCTAACACTTCAAAAGTAGTGATAGCGGATTGACTATTTCCTGCTGCATCAGTAGCCGTGGCGATCGCTTCAATGGTTCCTACTGTATCAGGGGTAAACGTATATAACCCATTGCCATCAAGGGAAACAGCCTGACCATTAACGGTTAAAGAAAGGGTGGAAACCCCAATATTATCCGTTGCTCTAACATACAAAGTAACCGACTGTCCCAAGTCCACAGGTTGCACAGAAGGGTTAACACGAACGGTTGGGGCTAAGGTATCGGCAACCACTTCTAAAGTAAAAGATTGAGTCACCGTTGCCCCTAGACTGTCTGTAACAGCGATTTCTATAGGATAATTGCCCGTATTTTCAGCATTAGGAGTCCAGCGTACCCGTCCCAACTCATCGATAGTCATACCTGATGGGCCTTGAACTAGGGAATAAGTCAATTTTTCCCCATCCAATTCACGGACATGGAGATCGTAGCGATAGACAGTTTGTGGAGTCGTTACCGTGGGGGGCGTGGTTGAAGTAATAACAGGGGGTTGATTTTGGGGTTGAATGGAAATAGAGAAAGCCTGTACCGTTCCGGCACCATCTGAGTCGATAGCAGCTACAGCGATGTCAAATTGACCCAATTGATCTGATTGGGGTTGCCATTGCACTAAACCTGTGTTCTCATCAATGGTCATGCCTTGAGGATGAGAGAGTAGTTGATAGGTTAAAGCTTCACCATCGGGATCATTAGCGGTCACTTGATAGGTATAACCCTGTTGTAAACCCCCCCTTAACACCGCTTTAGAGGAAATAGTCGGAGCTTGATTTATTCGTTGGCTTTCAACCACTAAAGTATAGGTTTGATTCGAGATGGCCCCTTGAGTATCCCGAACGATAACCTCTACTTGATAGCTACCCACTTGTCCAGTTTGGGGAGTCCAGCGAATTTCTCCTGTGTTCTCATCAATAGTCATACCATCCGGACGAATACCCAAGCTAAAGAAGAGTTGATCTGCTTCAGCATCAGCAGCGATCGCTTGGTAGGTATAAACTTGATCAATCCCTGCTTGAGTTGAGGGAATAGACGATATGAGGGGAGGGATATTTTGTCCTGTGACGGTTAAAGTAAAGGTTTGAGTCACTCGTTGTCCGAGAACATCACTAGCAGCAAGGATAACAGTATGTTCTCCCAGTTGTTGGGGTTGAGGTTGCCAACGAATGGCTCCGGTATCTCCATCAATAACCATACCAGCAGGAGCGGATTCTAACTGCCAGAATAGAGAATGACCATCAATATCTTGAGCAGTAGGAGAATATTCATAAATACGATTTAAGTCAGTAGAGGTGTTGGGAGAAGAGGTAATGACAGGAGAATAGTTAGCAATGGGGGGATTTGATGGTTGAGTGTCGGGACTATCTGGAGTCTCAGGAGGGGGAGAAGGAAGATTCGGAACGCGATTTTGCACCACAACGGTAAACGTTTGGGTAGCGAGTCCCCCTTGACCATCATCGACAGTAAGCTGGACTTGATGTTCTCCCACTTGGTTAATGGTAGGCATCCAAATAATCCGCCCTTCTTCATCGACTATCATGCCATCAGGAGCTTGATCTAGGGTTAGGGTTAAAGGATTACCATCTTCATCGACGGTGACCGGTTGGTAAATATAAGGACGATTGACTGGTGCAAAATTTACAGGAGTCGAAACAATATCAGGGAGACGATTGGGAGTAGAATCAATAACATTAAGGGTTAAATCTTGACGAATTTCTCCTCCTTTTTCGTCTTGAGCAATAATGGTCAAATTCTGCTCACCGAGGTCAGTAGAAGTGGGAGTCCAAGTCAGTAATCCAGTCTTCTCATCAAGGGTTATGTCTGGAATATCGGTGTCTAAGCGATAAGTCAGGATATCTCCATCTGCATCGAGAGCTTTGGCTTGGTATTGGAAAAGTTTGCCTACTTGGGGAGAAATATCAGGGACAGTGGAGGTAAACAGAGGAGGCGTATTAACAGGGTTAAGGGTGACTTTAAAGTATTGGAGATCCGTTTCACCTGAACTATCTTTAGCTGTAACTATCACTTCATACTCAACAGGTTCCGTGGTGGGAACAGTTTGAAATAAAGTTAGACCCCCTTGTGTTACTAAAACGTCCTGAGTTTCAGGGAGTTTGGTTGGTAGCCACTGAATTAATCCAGTTTCGGGATCGATTGTCATTCCTTCGGGTGCAAGGGATAACTCGTAGGTTATGGGATCGTTATCAGGGTCGGTTGCTCTAGCTTGATAGCGGAACCATTCTCCTACTTCTACCTCATTGGTAGGAGGAGTCGTAGTAAAAGTGGGTTTTTGGTTGGGAGGATCTCCTACTTTGTGAATGCCAAAGAAATGAGAGTAAGTTTCTCCATTTCCTATGGTAATGGTATCGATAAAACTACCACTTTCTGGTGCAGTCCCGATAAACCCATTGGGAACCGCTTGACGCACTGTATAAGTTCCAGGTTCAAGGTTATCAAAGGTGAAGTAGTAATTCGTTTGACCAAATGTAGAGGTAGAAGTGTTCTTTTTAGTTACTTGTAAAGGTTCGTCTTGATCTAAAATGCCATTGTTGTTCAAGTCAAGATAAACGGTGATTCCTTCTAAAAGTGGTTCTGTAATGTAACGGAGGTCAAAACCACTAAAGATATCATACATATCGTTGGGGTTACTGATATAAACGACTTCGGGATCTACCTTACGCATTATATCCATCCCCCCTTCTGCAAATCCGAAAGCTAGTAAATTCACACCATCGGCTCTAACATCAGCAATGAGTTGCTCATCAACAGAAATATAACCATCGGACATAAAGAAGATATTAGGATCTCCTGGTAAAGCTTGTTGTAAGTCCCAAGCATTTTGAATCCCACTGGTATCGGAAGCACCACCGCCAATACCACCAGTAATCACTTCTCGAATATCAGCAATGCCATTATTATTACTATCGGTCAAGGGGGTAGTGGTAACTTGTATCCCTTCTAAGGTAGGGTTCATATCAATGACATCTCGTCCAGAGGTGATAATACCAATAGAAATATCCCCTCTTCCTTGAGCAATCATAAATTCACTCAAGGCTAAAATTGAGCCTAATTCCTGATCTAAGGGTGATAAGTTTTGGTTAAAGGCTTCTTCAAGCTCAACGTCACGCCAATTGACGGAACTACCTCCCATGCTACCGGAAACGTCAATAACGAAGAAAATATCAGGTTGTTCCCCAACCACTAAACTACTATCGGGAATACCATTAGCATTGAGGTCTTCAAAGACTAATCCTTGAATCTTACCGAGTACCTCAAAGGTTTCTACTTCCCAAGTTTGAGTATCACTTCCCCCTCGACCATCAGACACTTCAACGCTAAATTGATAGTTTTCCCCTGCTTCTATATCTTCAGCTAACCAAATTAATTCTCCCGTATCTTGATTAATAATGGCACCATTAGGAGATTCTAGGAGACGATAGCGCAGTTCATCTCCATCAGGATCGATACTTTTGAGTTGATAACGATAAATATCTTGATTGAGTCCTAGTTTAGTCTCAGGGAGGCTAACAATGGCTGGACTGCCATTGTCTGGATCAGGAAAGAGACGAAGATTATAGTTTTGAATAGCTTGACCCCCAAGACCATCTTCTACTTGAATTTGAACAGAGAAAGTCCCAAGAGAACCTCTTGAATTATTGGCTGCAGTTTCACCGTCTCCAGGAGTAACAATATCGATGATTTGTTCAAAGGGAAAAATTTGGAATTGATAATCAATCGGTGTAGCGGAACTTCCTCCCTCGACATAGATAGTGTATTCCCCTGTTTCTGGGAGGGTTAAATCAAAGCTATTATCAGGGTCAATGGAGGTGTTTACTAAAGTGTTTTGATTGTTTTGATTGAAAACTTTAATTTGGGCTGAGGTACTTCCTCGGTTAATATCAAAATATAGTCTTTGACTGGCTTCTCCTTCAATCCGATACAGTTTACTTTCTTGTCCAGAAGATAAAGTATCTTCGACAGGAATGTTATAAGAAATGTTTTGAGTTAGACCCAAATTGAGTAGTTGGAAGGCATAATTTTCTTCACTACTACTATCTCCATCTATCAAGACATGATAAATACCACTTTGGGTTAGGTTTAAGATGGGACTATCAGAATACTTAAAATTGTTGTCACTATAAATAGTTTGACCATTAGGATCGACAATCTTCAGGTCTGCTACATTTCCTTTCATCCCATTAAAAAGAATCTGTTCTCCTACTTGAGCATCAAAACTATAGATTTCTGTTGAGCGTCCAGGGCTTAATGTTCCTTCAATGACAGTATTTGAGGGTAATGAATTATAGTTTTGAGAGGTAACATCTGTTGGTAATTCTAAAATTTGGAATTGCCAATTTCCAGTAGTTGAATTATGGTAGCCTGAAGTTTCTAAACTATATTCTCCTGTTTGATCAAGGCGAATTACCCCGTAATCATTACGGGTATCATGATTTTCAAATACATAAGTCCCGTCTGGATTTCTTAAACGGGCGCGAATTTGCCAAGACGAGGTACTCAGCTGATCTAGCCAAATCAATGTACCAGCAGACGCATTGAAAGTATAACTATCCACATCTCCTGCATTAGCAACAGTTCCCGTAACAGTGACATTGGTTCCAGTAATGGGGATGGGTGCAACCGAATTATCCGTAACCTCGAAACTGTAATCAATAGAAGTGTTACTATAAAGAGCGATTGCTAAAGTGTATAATCCATCAGAAGGTAAAGCAACTTGGAAATCAGGCGCATTAAGGTCTGGTTGTTTAAGAACATGATTATTTGGGTCGTATAGAGTCCAATTAATTTGATTGTCCCCCGTTTGTTCTAGCCAATCAAAGCTTAATTGGCTTCCTTTTGTCCCTATAAATTGATACAGTTTCGTTGGATGTTCTTCATCGAGGGTATCAGTAATAGTTTCTCCTGAAATTAAGGGAGTGACAGTTTCAAGATTGCTGAGTTTCACACTGTACTCTCCAGTCGCTTCTTTTTCTCCATCAATTTCTAATCGGTAGGTTCCTGTTTCTATCAGAGTAAAAGGAGTATCATTGTCTGAAGTCGCTTTTGAGAACAATAATTTACCACTGGGAGCGTATAATCGAGCGAAGAGTTGACTATTATCTGTTAAAGTCTCAAGGTAAAATTGCTGTCCTACGCTTCCCTCAAAGGTATAGTTATCTCTTTCTCCTGCTTGACTAATCTCATCTGTAATTAAATCTCCTAAATTTAAGGAAGTTGTTAGAATCTCAGGGGTAGTTAGAGTTAAGGCAAAAGAAGTTTCTTGACTATCACGAATAGCTAAATAGTAAGTTCCCCTTTTCTCTAAAACATATTCAGTATCAGTATCTAATTTTTCTGAAAATAATGATTGTCCTTGAGTATTATAAAGTTGGTAAATATCCTCGTTTTGAGCCGATACAGTCAACCCCTTGAAGTAAAGTCTTTGTCCTTTTAAAGCCTCAAATTGGTAAAGTCTATCTTCTTTCCCAGAAATTTCTATTGGTTCACTAATAGTTGTATTCAAATTAAGAGAAATCGCTTCACTCCAGTCTAATAAACGAAAAGCGTAATTATCTGTGTTCTCATTCGTTCCGTCAACAATTAATTGATAAGTTCCTGTTTCTGTTAAACGAAAACTAGAAACGTCTTTAGCTACATCTTGAGACCAATTTTTTCGACCACTAGGAGACCATAAGGTAGCATCAATATTTTGGTTACTTTCCACTAAACTATCAAACCATAAATGTTGTCCTGCTACCCCATCAAAGGTGTAAGTATCCCATTCTCCTACTACACTAATTGCTGTTTGAATGGATTGATTGAAGAGAATTGAAGTGGTGGTTATTTCCGGAGCAACAAGTTCTAGTTGATAATTATTATTGGTTTGTCCATTACCAAGGAAAGCTAAAGTATAAACTCCAGTCTGAGGTAAAACTAATTCTTTATCTAAATTTAAACCTTGAGAAAAAACTTGTTTTCCATAGAGGTCGTAAAGTTGGAATTGGTTGACAGATGTGCCATCTTGAC
>NZ_JARVCN010000055.1:0-40449 GCF_038442745.1 Crocosphaera sp. Alani8 | reverse complement strand
ATGTTTGGCCTAAGTTTTCGCAGCGAGTGACCCCTGGCTTTTTGAGAAGATACTATATTCTTACATTTATTTCCAGCTCGATAGATCCAATCTTCTACTGGCTCTGTCATATAAACCCCTAGTGCATTGTAGTAAATCAGAAATGCTTCTAACATTTTTGGATTTACATCTGGAGCAAGAATAATCGATAAAGCAGGGTTATCATCAAACCGGTTACGAGCCACTTTAATTTTGTCTTCATATAATTCAGTTAGTGAAGACTTAGATAATGAATTCAGCATGGTTAGGTAGTTTGTTTTTCTATACTATTTATAAACAGAATGAAACTTTCGGTTAAACTGAGAGTAAACTCAAGGATGGAGTTGAACTTAGTAATTTTTGTTGAATAGCCTCAAATAACTCACGGAGACTGGGATCAATATTTCTGAGAATTTCTCTAGGTTTCATGAGAAATGGGATACGTTTACCGCGATAATCTATCATTGGCCCAATTTGATGAGTTTTAATACCATAAAGTTGATAGTGACGTGCTAAGGACTTTTCTATTAGACAAAATAATTTAAATCCCCAAAAGGCCGCCATACTAATGTATGCTCCATGAAGTCCCATAGAAATAAGCGGTACATTGTATTTTTTATCCTGAGTACAAAAATTTACGCCCGTAGCACATAAACTATTTTTTTGAGGTTTCCGAAATGTTTTCAGTATGGCTAGCCGTGATATTTCACAGTGGTTTTGTCTACATTTGATATCAAAATTGACACTCTTATTATATATTTTTTCAAAGGGAAATAATACTTGTGTTTTTTCTGAAGTGGGAAATATTAAACGAACGCAACCTACGTATTGTCCACTAGGTTTATGTTCTAACAAAAAGTGATAAGAACGATGATCATAAACATCCTGTTCTTTTTTATCAAGAAACTTATTTTTGGATTCATAGTTTAGTTCTTCACAATAAACTTGATAACGAATCTTATATATTTCTTGTTTTAGCTTATCTGTATGTGCAAATATAGGGGTAAAATGATTGAAAAAATGTTCTGTAACTCCTTCATATTTTCTATATTTTTTGACAATTAATTGATTACCCATTCTCTTATTTTGTCTATTTGAAATGTTTTTTTGACTTGTTTGCATAGTATCTTGATAAAATATTAAAAAAGAACCGTAATATCTCTGAAGTTAGCTACATTAAGTTTTGTAAAAAGGGTACAAACATTTAAGCTCTTTCCAGAAATACATACAACTATTTGACTGTTAAATGTAGCATAATGCCAAGATAACAATGAAATGTAAAATTTTTGTTAATATTAACTCAGATTCTTTTTTATTCCCTGTCAAAAGAAAAAAATATCCTTAAAAGGATATTTTTAGATAAAAATATATTTTCTCAGAGAGTTCATGAATCAAACTAAGAGGATTCATCAAGTCTCGACTTTAGATTATAGTTTAGAAATAAAATTATATGCAAAGAGCTAAGGATACTTTAATATCTAAACTACTATATTGTAGGTAAATGTTTTAAAATAGAACAATAATCTAGAAAAAATGTTTACTTCGGACAAATAAGCTGATTTATTCTCTATTTGTTAGTTTTTACATTATAAATTCTAAATTCTAAATTTTAGATCACCCCCTCCAACCTCCAAAAATAAGCTATGGTAGAACATAGAGATTTTGGCTTAGATTGTAACGATAAGTAACAAAAATCAACCATTGAGGAGGATTTATGCGTGCAGTGCTGATGGCTGGTGGATCAGGAACCCGACTACGTCCATTGACCTGCGATTTACCCAAACCAATGGTACCTATATTAAATCGCCCTATTGCAGAACATATAATTAATTTACTGAGGCGACATGACATAACAGAAATCATCGCCACCTTATACTATCTTCCCGATGTCATGCGGGATTATTTTCAAGATGGGAGAGAATTTGGAGTAGAAATAACCTATGCTGTGGAAGATGAACAACCGTTAGGCACTGCTGGTTGTGTAAAAAACGTGGAGTATCTTCTACAAAACACTTTTTTGGTCATTAGTGGGGACAGTATAGCCGATTTTGATCTACAAGCTGCGATCGCATTTCATCGTCAAAAAAAATCCAAAGCTACCCTCGTTCTTACCCACGTCCCTAACCCGATGGAATTTGGGGTGGTAATCACCGATAAAGACCAAAGAATTATCCGTTTCCTAGAAAAACCTTCTTCTAGCGAAATTTTCTCCGATACGGTTAACACTGGCACCTACATTTTAGAACCGGATGTCCTCAAGTATCTTCCCCTCAACCAAGAAAGTGACTTTTCCAAGGACTTATTCCCCCTTCTCCTGGAGAAAAACGAACCCATGTACGGTTACATTGCCGAGGGGTATTGGTGCGATGTAGGGAATTTAGACGCTTATCGCGAAGCTCAATACGACGCACTAGAAAAAAAAGTTGCCCTCAATTTTGCCTATAAAGAAGATTCTCCGGGTATCTGGTTGGGTCAAAATACTTACATTGACCCCTCTGCCAAAATTCAACCACCGGCACTGATTGGGGATAACTGTCGCATTGGTCCGGGGGTGATGATCGAACAGGGATGTGTGATGGGGGATAACGTCACTATTGGGGCAGCTTCCGACTTGAAACGGCCGATTATTTGGAATGGTGTTACCGTTGGGGATGAATCCTATTTAGCTGCCTGTGTCATCGCTAGGGGAACCCGTGTGGATCGTCGAGCGCAAGTGTTAGAAGGGGCAATTATTGGCCCATTATCCATTTTAGGGGAAGAAGCACAAATTAGTTCTAACGTTCGAGTTTGGCCTAGTAAACGCATCGAATCAGGAGCTATCTTGAACATTAACTTAATTTGGGGTAGCACCGCTAACCGTAATTTGTTTGGTCAACGGGGAGTTACAGGGTTAGCTAATGTGGATATTACCCCAGAATTTGCGGTAAAGTTAGGGGCAGCTTATGGATCAACCCTCAAAGCAGGATCTCAGGTGGTGATATCAAGGGATCAACGGGGATTTTCCCGTATGATTAGCCGTTCTTTGATTTCTGGGTTGATGTCCGTGGGAATCAGTATTCAGAACCTGGAAGCTACTGCTATTCCTATTTCCCGTACTATGACCCCACAATTAGGGGTATCTGGTGGGGTTCATTTGCGGGCCCATCCCGATCGCATGGATCATATTCTAATCGAATTTTTTGACGAGCAGGGGATCAACGTTACCAAGTCTCAAGAAAAGAAAATCGAAGGAGCTTATTTTAAGGAAGATTTACGACGAGTAGGTATTGCTGATATTGGCAGTATGTCATATCCGGCGCAAGTAATCGATACCTATCGTCAAACTTTTGAAACCCAATTGGATCTCGAACGCATTAGCAACAGCGACCCCAAAATTGTCATTGACTACGTTTATGGGGTGTCAGGGGCGATTTTACCGCAACTTCTGACTAAATTTGGTTGTGATGTCATTGTTCTCAATGCTAGTTTACGTCAAACCACGGTTGCATCGGAGGAAAGGGAGTCCCTACTAAATCAGTTGAGTCAAGTTGTTGAAGCAGTCAAAGCTAATTTGGGGGCGCAAGTTTCTGCTAATGGAGAACAATTTATTCTTGTGGATGAATCTGGTGTCCCCATACGGGGAGAATGGTTAACTGCTTTGATGGTTAATACTATTTTTACTGCTTATCCTCGCAGTACGGTGGTTGTACCGGTGGAAGCGTCTAGCGCAGTGGAGCAAATCGCTCGTCGTCACGATGGTAGGGTAATTCGGACTAAGTCCAATCCTACCTCTTTGATGGAAACTTCCCAAACTAATTGTAACGTCTCTCTGGGAGGAAGTGGGGACACTGGTTTTATCTTTCCCCAGTTACATCCAGGGTTTGATGCTATGTTCAGTTTAGCAAAACTGTTGGAAATGCTGGCTACTCAGGAGCGATCGCTGGTGGAAATTCAAGCAGAATTACCCCGTATTTGTCATAAATCCTATGTTCTGCGCTGTCCCTGGAAGATAAAAGGGTCTTTGATGCGTTATTTAGTAGAAATTCACCATCACGAACAATTAGAATTAATCGATGGGGTAAAAGTTATTAACCCTCAAAACGACAATTGGGTGCTGATTTTACCCGATGCGGGTGAACCTTTTGTACATATTGTAGCCAACAGCGATGACAGGGAATGGGTGGACACTAATCTTAGGGAATATCGTCGCAAAGTACAAAAGTTTATTGAACAAGAACAAGGGGATTTGATTAGTATGGTGTGATTCTTTATTAATAAGTAGTAGGGCATAAATAAAGCTGACTGTATAAATTTTTGTAAATATAGCTGTAACCCTACTCCTGCCCCCTGCCTCCTGCCCCCTGCCTCTTCTCAACTGTAACGTTTATTTTTGTCCAGGTACTTATCTCTTAAGTTGGTGGTTATTTGGGAAAAAATCATAAACTAAAATATAAAAACAGGGAATAATAAATAAGGTTAATAAAGTCGCTAAAGATAACCCCGAAAAAACAACAATCCCCAAAGGTTGTAAAAATTCTCCCCCTTCTCCTCCTCCTATTGCTAACGGTAACATCCCTAAAACTGTGGTAATAGTTGTCATCAAAATGGGGCGTAATCTTTGGGGTGCGGCTTGAATAATTGCTGTGCGGCGATCGCAACTTTTTTCTACTCTAATCTGATTAGCTAATTCTATCATCACAATAGCATTATTAACCACAATTCCTACTAATAGAATTGCCCCGACAACCACGGTTGCGCCAATAGCAGTTTGAGTGATATATAACCCAAAAATACCACCAGATAACGCTAAGGGAAGGGTTAACATAATTACCAAAGGATCAACTAAAGAATTGTATTGTACTGCCAGAAGAACAAAGACCAAAAAGGCAGCTAAAGCAGCTAAAATACGTAATGAACTTTGTAAATTTTTGCTAGTTTTTTCAGCAATACTAGGCAAAACTCTTACCCCTTCTGGCAATTCTATGTTATCTAAAATTGTCTTCATCTCTTCCAAAGCTGCTCCTAAATTTGCCCCTTCTGTTAAATCTCCTTCTATGATGAATACTTGACGCTGATTAATTCGTTGAATTTCGGCGGGTGCTTTTCCCTTGTAGATTTTAGCTACATCTCCTAAACGTATTTGACGATTTCTTTCTGTAAAAAGTGGAATATCCTTTAATTCAGAGGGACTATCAATAAAACTACCATTGAGTTGTACTCGAATATCTACGAGACGATTTTCTCTCTGTAAGCGAGTTGCAACTACACCTTGTATAGCAGTTTCTAGAGAATCTTCAATGTCGGCTATATTTAATCCAAAAGTAGCTAATCGTTCAAGATCAGGGCGAATTTGAATTTCAGGTTGACGAGGATCGCCATCGGGACTAAACTTAGCTAGGCTTGCATTTTCTCCTAATGCTTTTAATACAGTTTCTCCTGCTTTTTCTAGACTATTTTGGTTATTTCCTTGTAGAATTAGATCGATATCAGCCCGTCTAACGGGAGAGTTATTGAGAGTTAATCCTCTTACCCCATCAGGAAATAGTCGTAAGCGAATACCAACTAAATTTAATTTATTAAATTCTTGACTTACTTTCTCTATGTAAGCTTCTATATCAGTACCAGGTTTTAGAGTAATATTACCTGAACCTCGCAAAACATTCTCAGTAGTATTAGAACCAAATAAAAATCCCCCCGATGTACTAAAAATATACTTGGTTTCTGGTTGTTTTAGTAAGATACCTTCTGTTATTTTAATTACTTTACGATTAGTTTCCAAAGAGGTATTAGGAGGAAATTGAGCAAAGAACCTTACTTGCCCTGTATTAATTCTTGGCAAAATTTCTTGAGGTATTTGTTGAGCTAAATTTAAACTACTTCCTCCTAGAATAAGAAAAGAAATAATAATAACTATCCAACGCAGTTTAATAAGTTTAAGAAGAAACCATTGATAACCTTTAGTAAGTTGCTGAAAAGCTCTATTAAACCAATACAAAGGCCAAAATTTATGTAATCCACTAGACCAACGGATAGATAATAACCTTGAGGCTAACATCGGCACAATAGTTAAGGCAACTAAAATTGAAGTAGCTACAGCAAAACTAATAGTTAAAATTAGTTCGTTAAACAATAATGATATAAAACCTCCAATCATTAAAAAAGGTATGATAGCTACTAAATTAGTGCTAGTGGAGGCAATCAAAGCTGATTCTACAGTCTGACTGCTACTAATTGATTGTTTAATTAAATCCCCTGATTTTAAAGAACTTTTACTTTTTTTACCTGGAATAACTCCAACTCCATCTGCAACAGTTTCGAGCATTACAATAGAATTATCCCCCACAATTCCTACCCCCAAAGCTAATCCTCCTAAACTAAAAATATTTAGAGATAGATTAAATATTTTCATTAAAATAATTGCTCCTAAAGTAGCGAGAGGAATAGCAACAATAACAATAAAAGTTTGACGTAGTGAACCCAAAAACAAGAGGACTGCAAATGCAGCAAGTGCTGTCCCTATTAAACCAGAATTAATTACGTTTTGGATAGAATTTTCAATAAAAACAGACTCATCTAAGGTGGCAACCAAAGTCATATCTTTGCTGATAATATTACTGTCTGTTAAATTTTTGATTTTCTCTTTCACTGCATTTATAACTTGAATAGTGTTAGCATCTGGTTGTTTTTGAATACTGAATTTAACCGCAGGAGTTCCATTTAAAGATACAAAAATTCTTTGGTCTTCTGTACCGTCAATTACCTCAGCAAAATCTTGTAGATAAACCCGTTGAGATAAATTATTAATTCCATTATTATTAACTGTAAAAGGAAGATTACGAAGTTCTTCTGCTGTTTTAAAACGTCCTACTGCACGGGTTAAAGGTTCTTCATTTTTTCCTAATAAACGACCACCAGCTACATCTTGATTTCTTACATCTAACTCATCTAAAACATCCCGTAAACCTACTCCTAAAGCTTGCAGCCGATTCAAATCAATATTAACTCTAACTTCTTCTTCAACACCTCCCGAAACATCCACAGAAGCAACACCAGGAATAATGCTTATTTCTCTAGCTAATTCTTCTTCTGCAAACACCCTTAAATCCACATCTTTTTTAATAGATGAAGTTAAAGCAAATTCATACACTGGTAACTGAGATGGTTCATATTTAAATAGACGAGGTGGTTCTAAATTATTGGGTAAATTATTACTAGCACGATTTAAGGCTGCTGTAGCATCATTTAATGACTGATCGATGTCTCCACCTACCTTAAAATATAGGTCTAATCTAACGCGATTCTCGCGGGTTTGAGAATAAACTAATTCTACTCCTTCCGTTGCTGATAAGGCTTGTTCAAGGGGCCTAGTTATTTCATCGACGGCAACTTCTGGGGCAATACCTGGAGTTTCTATACGAACACCAATACGAGGATAAGTAATAGAAGGAAGTAAGTCAACCTGGATAGTCGTAACGAAAAAAATACCTACTACAACCACGGCTAAAGTTAGCATTAATGTGCCGATATGTTGACGAATAGCTAACCCACTAACACCCAAGCGAGACGGTTTAAAGTCAGAAGTCATGAGAAAAAAGTTAAAGAAAATTAATCTTTCTTAAAGATTAGCACGGCAATGTCGACATTAGTTAAATGGATTAAAATTCAAGCTAGAAAATCAATAAACCTGAGTTCGGTGTAATGAATTTAGTATGACTTCTTATTTTTTTCGTTACTAATAATTATTTTAGTCTGCCCGATCGCAAAATACTAATAATTAACCAAACCCCTAATAAGCTGGCTGCGGCAAACAAAACACTACTAATGACAGATAATTCTTGTGTGGATGAACCAGTAGAAATAATGGCGGCACCCATAATCAACGAACCCAAAACAATGCTAAAAGAAAGACGATTTGCTGAAGAATCAACACTCCGTCTTAAGGGTTCTAATTCTCGTAATCTTAGATTCCATTGTAAGGTTTCTGAAGACAATCTATCTAATAATATATCGATTTGTCGCGGTGTTTTTAAATAAATAGATTTTAGGTCTAAAACCGTTCTTAAACTGGTTTGTAATGGGGTATCTCCAATTAATTGATGACGGAATAAATCAGTCATTAAAGGTTTAATTTCGTCAAATAAATTAATTTCAGGATTGAACTGTCTAGCCGCCCCTTCCAAATTAGCTAAACATTTAGCATAAAGACCTAAATTTCCAGGAACCTTTAACTTATTTTTACGAGCAATTTGCAATATTTCATAAACAACCTCACTAAAATTAAACTGAGACAAACTCAAATCATAGTATTTTCGTAGGATTTGTTCATAATCATTACGCAATATTTCTAGACTTTCTGCCTTTCCTCCCTGAGACAATTCAATAGTTAATTGAGTACAACCTTGGGCATCTAAATCAAAAATTGCCAGCAATAATTCTGTTAATATTTGTTGGGTTCTGGGGTCAAGTTTTCCCACCATACCACAATCGATAATAGCAATTTTTCCATTATCTAAATAAAAGATATTACCTGGATGGGGATCGGCGTGAAAAAAGCCATCTAAATATAATTGCTGAAAAAACGCCCTAAATAATAAAGTAGTAATTTCTTGTTTTCTTACCTCAATAGATTTACTGCTTTCAGGAATACTTAAATCAGCGTCTAAGATGGGTTTTCCATTTAACCATTCTAATACTAAAATTTTCTCGCTTGTGACCTCCCAATACACTTTAGGAATAACTAATTGTTCTGGTTCAAACCAGCGACTCTCAGATAAATTTTGTCTAATTTTATCAGTATAACTGGCTTCTTTAGTAAAATTTAATTCTGCTTTAATTGCTTGAGAAAATTCATCAGCTAGTTCAACAACATCGTAATTTTGTCCAAATTCTGTTAGAGAAACTAACTCAGCAATTCCTTTAATTAAACTAATGTCTTGCTCAACAATTTTATCAATACCTGGCCGCTGTACTTTAATAGCAACTTCTTCCCCAGTTTTTAAAGTTGCTCGGTGGATTTGTCCGATAGAACCGGCAGCAATAGGTTGTTGATTAATATTACTAAAAACTGATTCTATGGGTTGTCTTAATTCCTGCCGTAGTAACCTTTCAATTGCTTCCCAAGATACAGGAGGAACGTTAGCTTGTAAGGCGGTTAATGCTTTGATATAGTTAGGCGGTAAAATATCTGGACGAGTGCTGAGAATTTGTCCTAATTTAACATAAAAAGGACCCAATTCTACTAAAATATTTCGGAGAACTTCTGGAGGTGGTACTTGGGGATCTTCTGCTTTTCTGCCTGTTAATAAACCCCGCATATAATCCCAACCGTTACTAAGGACAACCTCGATAATTTCTCTTTGACGGGTACTTGTTTGTGTTAAGGAAAACATAGAATAATTCTTTTTAGTTAATGCTGACAGAGTTTAATAATGATTGTGATTATTACACAGCTTATTATTTGAATGAAAAACAAAAAAATATAACATGGGCTTAATAGTATTAAGCCCTCAATGATAATCACCTATAATATAACTAACAATGTTCTTCAAAGTTGTATTGGTGATTACATCCTGTCAAAGTAAATTATCTAATTGAGAGTCTTTTTGTATTTCTTTCAGAAGCTTTTTAATATCTTGAGTGCGATTTTTATTAACCACAAGAGTGACATTTTTATCCCGAACTATCACTACATCTTCTAAGCCAATAGTAGCGATAACTTCTTGGTCATTGCTGTTATAAATAATTGCTCCTTTGCTATCTAAAGTAATATGATTTCCTATTTCCACATTATCCCCATCCGTATCAATTAATCTTTCTAAAGAATTCCAGTCTCCTAAATCATCCCAACCAAAATTAGCCGGTAAAACATAAGTTAATTCTGTCTTTTCCATTAGAGCATAATCGATGCTCATTTTTTCCAATTCTTCGTAGGCAGCTTGTCCTTTATCTTGTAGCGGTTTTAAAACTTGGGGGGCGTGTTTTTCTAACTCTTCTAGTACCACACCAGCACGAAAAATAAACATTCCACTATTCCAGCTAAACTTGCCTGTTTCTAGAAAAGATTGAGCCGTTTCTAAATCAGGTTTTTCTGTAAAACGATTGACCTTATAAACAGGTAAATTGTCAAAATTGTGACTCAAATTTCCCTGTTCAATGTAACCGTAACCCGTAGAAGGATAAGCGGCTTTGATTCCTAATGTAACGATCGCTTTTTCTGTAACAGCTAACTGAGAAGCCGCTTTTAGAGTTGTTTCAAATTCATCAGTATTTTTGATCCAATGATCCGCCGGAAAAAAGCCAATGACAGCATCTTCTCCATAACGTTTTGCTATTTCTAATGTAGTCCAGGCCACTGCGGGGGCAGTATCTTTTCCTTGAGGTTCCACCAAGAGGTTGCTATCTGGTAGATTAGGTAATTGTTCCCTAACACCATCAGCAATGGGTCCGGCAGTAATCACCCAAAGATTGTCCCAGTGGTTCGCTAGGGGTAAAAGACGATCTGCTGTTGCTTGTAAGAGACTTTTCCCGCTACCATCCAAACATAAAAATTGTTTTGGACGTTGACGACGGGATAAAGGCCAAAAGCGTTCTCCTTTACCACCAGCAAGGATCACAGGAATCAAAGGTTGAGTCATATTTCTTTTGATCAATCAGGTTTTGACATGATTGTATCCTGTTTAGAGAACCTCTTTTGAGTCTGGAGAATTTTTTTCTGTTACGGAGGTGGGAAAATGACTTTCCGTTTCCGAAATAGGTAATACTACCCACAACCCAGTCTTTGGGTCACGATAGGTACGAAAAGGGTTTGGTTCAAGGGGTTGTTCAGACGCTTTAGCCATAATATCGTCACTAATAACCAATCTTATTTCAATTATAAGTCTAAGAAAGAATACGTAAAGTGACCGAAATATTCCCAGTATCGTGATTTTGATCACACCCTCAACTTATCCAAGATTTCACATAGGTTAACCGAGATATTTCTGATAATTTCTGTCAAGGAAATGTAAAGTCGGTGTTAGGAGTTCGGAGTTATACTCACATCTTGCACCTTCGATAAAACTGGCTAGTTTGTAAGCGTTCAGCTATCAGCCATCAGCTATCAGTTGAAACATATCAATCTCTATCTTACTTATGCTGTGATTGAGATTAAACATAAGCTTAACGCTTTCAGCTAAGAGATGAAAGCCGAACGCTGACTGCTGAGTGCTTACTAATTTAAGTTTTTATGTACTGGTGCAAGATGTCAGTTATAGCAATTTTCATTTGCATAGATTACAAATTCAGAGAAAAATAAGTTAGCAGAAAAAATGATTCAAAAAATGCGAAAATAACTTTAGTTCGTCAGGTTCTTGATAATCAGAAGGCAATAACTCCATTAATGCTTCTTCTAAAGTTGCTAATGCTGTATCTATATCTTGTCGTTTGGGGTGTTTAACTTGAGGGAATGATAACGGTTCTCCAAAACGAAGGGTTAAAGTTTTACGAAAATATAGATTTTTTGTTCCTATCAAAGCGACAGGAACCACAGGGACTCCACTGCGTAACGCATAGATAGCGGTTCCTCGTTTTAAAGGAACGCTTAACTTTCCTTCCGTTTTTCCGAGACGGCCTTCTGGAAACAGCATTAACCCTTGTCTTTGTTCCAAAATGACCTGAACAGTTTTATTAATTTGACGTAAAATCTTAATAGACTCCCCAGAGGGTACATTTTCCTCGATCGCATCTGCTAGAGGTTTTAATTCCTGATTTTCTCCTTTAGCAGCCTCGATAATAGCGGTTTCTTCACCCCAACGACGAACTAAGGGAATGACCCCGCCAAAAATACCTAAAATTGAGCGTTTCCACCACTTATTATAGAGGGTACGAGCATCCCCTAAAATGTGAAAATAGGGAGATGCTGAGGTCTCCGATAACAGCAAAAAAGGGTCGATATGGTTGAGGTGGTTGGCCACCAAAATAACCGGACTGTGGGGAGTCCTTTCGGGGTATTCCACTCGAACCCGAAACAGACTGTGGATCAGCGATCGCAATATTAAGCGACGCAAATGACCATTCATGGGTCTTTGAAATGTCCCCTCAGCCACGGTTTCTAGCTCATTTAAACCCTGTTGAATAGCTTGTTTAATCTGGGGGTTTTGGGCATCGCATAAGCCTTCTTTTGCCCGTTGAATAGTGTTTGGTGTGATGGGGCCGTGAGTGTTGGGAGATTCTAAAGATATTGACATGATGGCAACTAGAACACTTTAATTATTTTCTCTAGTGATGCAATGATTAGGGGTCACCATGAGGCCAGTTTGTTGAATGCTACAAACTAAATAGGTCAAAAATATCCTAGTTAGGATTGCAGGGGAGCAGGGAGATCGGAGCAGGGGAGATAGAAAATAACAATTAAAAATATAGAAAAATCCTAACTATAATACTAATTATTATGGTTAGGATATTAGGGAGATTTTTTGTTTCTCGAAATTACAATTCAAGGATGAACTATTAACTATTTAACAGTTGAGCAAGGTTTTTCCTCATGACTACGGGGACAAGTTTCTAAATCCTCTGTTACGGGATTGTCTGGATTTAGACCTATCCAAGCATCAATTTTTTCAGGATCAAAACCCACTCTATAAATTCCATCCACATAAATCAGAGGACGACGAATTAACAGAGGATCAGCTATCATCAATTCTAGTGCTTTTTCCTCGCTTAAATTATCAGGAATCACCTCACCCGATTTAATTTTAGGTGCGCTAGGATTAAACCACAAATTAACGGGTAAATCTCCAAAAAATGGGCGTAAAGTTTCAGGAGTCCAGGTTTCAGTTAAAAGACTTTTTGCTTCTAAATTATGACCCGCAGCTAATAGCAAGGTTTTTTGTTTGGTATTGTTACCGCAGCCTGGTTTTTCGTAAAAAGTAACATTAGCCATTATTTTTTTCCAGAAGTAAGATAGTGTTCTTCGAGTAGATCTGCAATGTTTTTCGGGTTAGGTTTACTGTGTTTAGATTTCCCCGGCATTAAAATCATATTAGGAGCTTTTCCACAGCGTTTCTGGCAACTAGTTTTCTCGATAGTTACCTGCTTTTCTAGCCCTAAATTGGAAATAGTTTTTTCCAGAACACGATGCAGTTCTTTTCCTCCTCTTTTTGCACAATCAGATTTGTTGCAGAGTAGAATTTTACCTTTTTTTGCACAAGCTTTCTCTTTAGTCTTACCCATAGTATTAGTCTCCTGTTCTGGATTACATTTTAAGTCACAACTTAGGCGTTCAATTTCGTAAGCTTTCAATTTTAACTTAGTAAACCTTTCCTTCTTAAACTCCTGTTCTCCTGTAATTGAAATCCAATCCCCAGGTAATAGATTAAGAGCATTAGTATCTCGTAAACTTTTATCGATTTTAATCCTTAATTCTCTTTCTCCAACTGCTAGAATTAAAGATTTTGATTGACCGTTAGACTTATAAATAAAGCCCACAAACTTACCTTGTAATTGAAAGGTAGTCGTTTCCCTAGAATGAATTGAACTCATGACAGCTTTCGTGGAAGGATGGAGGAAATATCGGTTACCAGTTGTCAGTTATCAGTTATCAGTTAACAGTGATTGTCACTGTGGACTGAAAAAAATGACCATTTTTTTTAAAGTGATGAGAGATTTTCTCAACTAAAATGAGAATAAAGTTTGCGTCAAGTTTAGTGGGAGAACCAAACCTTACTCAAATTATAAATTCTCTCAATAAGCAAGAAAAATGGCAGAAAAAACTCGAAGAAAGGGGCTTAATTCAGTTTCAGTTAGATTGATTAGTCACCCATAACTGTTCACTCTTCACTGTTTAATTAAGCCCGATAAAAACTGGAGGAAGACTAAAGACGTTTTGCCTCTAAGGTTTGAGGTAAAGTAGTTTCATCGGTAAGTTCAGGAAATTTTAATTTCCAACCGTTGGCCAAAGTGAGAATTTTACCATTTCCTTCAACGGTTTCTTCCACTACTAATTCTTCCAAATCCTTTTTGGGAACATAAACGGATAAATTTCCTTGATCGTTGCTGCTTAACATAACTTTCATGGCAAAACTCCTGAAATAGTTGATAGTTGATAGTTGATAGTTGATAGTTGATAGTTTTTAACTATTAACTAAACCTGGGACTCTTGTAGAGAGGTTTCTACAATTTCTTCATCATCGGTATCATCCACAAAAGGTTCATCCATAGAAACTAATTCCTTGCGACGACACCCAACAACATAACCATTTTCCAGGAAATGAACCGCATAAATGTAGTAACTTTGAAGATAGGTACCAATACCAACAACGTAGCCCACATCGCCTTTTTTAGCTAAGGTTTCGCCTATTTCTTTCCCAGGAAATGTCCCATCGTTGCGGATCATTTTCCGAAGACGAACCTTTTGCTCCATTTCAAAAACTGGTGGATCATTGAGTTCAATTTCACCTGAATTATACAATCCCATGAGACATACTCCTATTGGATACAACATCAAGCAACTCCTCATCGGTCAAACTGCGCTTCATCTCTACCGATAAACGACGCACTGAGTCTAACACCATCTGGGACTCTTCATGGTTTAAACGAATACCATGTTGACTTAGGACATTAGTAAGTAGATGTCGTCCCGAATGTTTGCCTACCACTAAACGGCGTTTCCAACCCACCTCATCAGGGGAAAAGGGTTCGTAGGTTTGGGGGTTTTCTAGGACACCGTGAGCATGAATACCGGACTCGTGGGCAAAGACATTATCTCCAACGATCGCTTTCCAAGGGGGAAGGGCAATACCGGACGCTTCGATCACCAGTTGGGATAATTCTCTTAAACGAGAGGTTTCTAAGTTTAAGTTGACCTGATAAAGCCTTTTCAGAGCCATAATCATCTCTTCTAAGGCTGCATTACCAGCCCTTTCTCCCAACCCATTGACGGTGGTGTTGACTGCCGTTGCCCCTGCTTGCAACCCTGCTAAGGCGTTAGCTGTGGCTAAACCAAAGTCGTTGTGGGTGTGCATTTCCACGGGGATTTTAATGGACTTAACCAATTTTGCCACTTTTTGGGCCGTGGTTGAAGGCTCAAGAATCCCTACCGTGTCACAAAAACGGAAACGGGATGCCCCTAATGACTCGGCAAACTGAGCTATGTCGATTAAAAAAGACTCAGTAGCTCTAGAAGCGTCTTCGGCCCCCACAGAAACGAATAAACCCTTATCTACAGCAAAATTAAGACTATCTTTTAACCTCTCCCAAACAAGATTAGTTTTTCCTTTAAATTTCGCTTTAATTTGAATTTCAGAGACAGGGACAGATATATGAACCCGTTTTAAGCCACAGGCAATTGATGCCTCTATGTCGGAACGAACCGCACGATTCCAGCCTAAAAGATCTGCTTTTAAACCTTTTTGGACAATGGTGGTAATGGCTTCTGCTTCTGAGCCTCCCATAGCGGGAATGCCTACTTCTAACTCAGGAATACCAATGGCATCCATCAACGAAGCGATCGCTACTTTTTCGGCAGCACTAAAAACAATACCGGCTGCTTGCTCCCCATCCCGTAGGGTTGTATCATTGATATGGATGTGATTCATAGCTCGACGTGAGTTCGGTGTTTAGTATTACGATTTCTTAGAGGAAAGAAATACGGTTGCAGACTCCTACTTGGACTGGGTTATCTACAATATCCCTTGTGTTGAACTTCGGTGTAGCTCAATATTCCTCTCATTAACCGAAAATTAGGGGAATTGAAACTGAATTTGAGCATCTAGCCAATCCCAAATCCGTTGTAATTCTCCTAACGAGATTAAACCGTATTGCCAAAGCAGCATGGGAATGGGATCGCCGGGTTGTCGTTGATTGTTGATGACCACTGCTAGATCGTCTCTCGACAAGGCCATCTCTTGTTGTAAAAATTGACTGAATTCCGTAGAAATCGAATTGTTTTCCATGACAGCACTGAGAAGATCAGTTATCAACATTGATAGAAGGCAGGAGGCAAAAGGCAGAAAGCAGGAGGGAAATTTACTTTTTCACGCTTGTTTGTTTCAAGACTCTCCGTTGCTCTAACTCGTACCCCCACTGCTGTAACTGAGAAAACAGACAAAGCGGTTTCAGAGGAAAAACCTAACTTTATCAATAATAATTAGTCATGAATCAGACCCAAAACCAGGATGAAGGCAACTGATTACTGAATTTTCTCAGTATAGTATAAATAGTCTAGGCAAAGACTTGCGATTCTACCGTTGTCTAGTTTGATAAGACTTGATGGACTCATAATCAACAGTTTCCCAACATCTCTCTAACCAAGTAATTAACTCTTGGCGTGGGGCGATCGCATTATAGACAACACTACGTAATAATATCGCGTGGAGTCCATTTTCTATTCCTACCCAGAGATAGCCATCTTCAGGACACCAACAGGGAATAGTTAATTCTTGAAGGCGTTGATAAACAGTCCAGCGATCGCAACGAGAAACTTTCTCAACTCGACTGATTAGAGCATTAGAATTGTAAGGTTGCATTATGATTCTACAGTAAAGGTCAAGATAGTTTTTGTATCTTTTGTTCCAATTTTTCAATTCGGTCTAATAACATCCGAATCGTTTTCCCTTCAACATCTGGTAATTTACCGTGTTCTAGGGGGCAAAACGGACCACTACGGGAGATGATACGGCCAGGAACGCCTACTACAGTACAATCATGAGGAACATCGCCTAAAACGATAGATCCTGCTCCAATACGCACATGGCTACCAATGCAAATATTGCCTAAAACCTTTGCGCCGGCTCCCACAATCACCGAATGGCCAAGAGTAGGATGACGTTTACCGCTTTCTTTACCTGTCCCTCCAAGGGTGACATTTTGGTAAATAAGGCAATGATCACCAATAATGGCTGTTTCTCCAATGACTACACCCATACCGTGATCGATAAATACCCCGCGACCAATAGTAGCTCCCGGATGAATTTCGATGCCGGTGAGGAAACGGGCAATATGGGACAGTAAACGGGGCAAAAAAGGCACATAACCCCGCCATAAATAGTGAGACAGCCGATGAATCGCTAAAGCGTGTAAACCTGGATAGCAAAACACCACTTCTAACCAATTACGGGCGGCGGGATCTCTTTTAAAAACAATTTGAAAATCTTGCCACAAAAAGCTCCATAGGTTAGGCTTGGGGCTACGCACTTCAGAAATAGAGCTTTCCGAGGGATTTCCACGCTCCTCTCTGACTGGGAGTGATCCAAACATTAAATTCCGCGCTTACGCATAGACTTAGTTGTTATGCTTATACCAAGCCCTATATTTTTCCCCTCTGCAAAGATAGTGAGTCAAATTAGTTGAGTTTATTAATAGATTGGTTGCTGTGATAGGATCAAGATATAATGAGACTTTCAGGGCTTGAAAAAGTTTTTTTAGGGTCAGGGGACAGGTATTTTTGTAGAGGGGATAAAGTATTTTTTGGGTGGGGGTTCTGTATTTGTGTACTCAGTTACAATTGGCTTCTAGCAAGACTTTTGAACCCTTTTTAGGATAATAATAGCCCAAATTAGTAACCACTCAAAATTAAGAAACTATAAAATAGCTAAAAGCCTGATTAAATCTATTTTTGAACCGTGTTATTTTCCAAAAACTCGAAAACTAGCAGTCGATAGCAAATCTCTCAGCCAGAAAATGTTACATTGGATACAGAATTGAATTCCGTGACAGCACTGGGGAGGCTAGAGGAAGCTAACTCGGTGTTTCTTTTAACTGTGAGCAGTGACCTATTGAGAAACAACTCAATAAACTTAACTGATAACTGAGTGAAAAATGAGAGGAAAAAAAACAAGAGAATAATCTACTGCAAGCCTTACGCAGTAGGACTTAGTGCCTGAGTACAAAAAAGCTCGACTCCCCCCGTAAAAATACAGAAGCCTCCCCCCATAAATACCCGTACCCCGTACCCATAAAAAATTTTTATCCACCTCAAACCCTCGTAAAACAAGGATTTGAGGATATGAGTGCAGACTAAGTAATTCAATGAATCTCAACCACTCAAAAATCACCACCCCAGAAAAAAGGGGGTGTTATAAAGGACATAACCCGAAGACAAACAGTTTATTGTTTTACCCTTTTGCTCGTTCTAAAGCCTCTGAACCAATTCCTCTAAGCAAAGTTGCACACCAAAGCTAGGGCTTTTTCCTTTACCTTCGGTGTCGTGGCTTTAGTCAAGCTTTAATCCATCCTCTAACTCACGGAATTCAATGTTACAATCTACTGGTCTCATCAACGCTGACGCATCTAAGGCTAAAACAGCCACTCCTGCGGCAACGCCACTCATTCCAAAAGCTAAAGGCGGTTGCGCTTGTCCTTCCAGTGGGAATGGCACACAAACCATAGATGCAAAGATTCAAGAAAGAATAGCCAAACACCCTTGTTATAGCGAAGATGCTCATCATCACTATGCACGGATGCACGTCGCTGTTGCCCCCGCTTGTAACATTCAATGCAACTATTGTAATCGTAAATACGACTGCGCTAATGAAAGTCGACCAGGGGTAGTAAGTGAAGTCCTGACCCCAGAAGAAGCGGCCCACAAAGCTTTGGTTATTGGCGGAAAAATTCCCCAAATGACCGTATTAGGTATTGCCGGACCCGGTGATCCCTTAGCCAACCCTAAACAAACCTTTCGCACCTTTGAACTAGTAGCAGAACAAGCTCCCGATATTAAACTCTGCTTATCTAGTAACGGGTTGATGTTACCAGAACATATCGATCGCATCAAAGAACTGAACATCGACCACGTTACACTAACCATTAATATGATCGACCCAGAAATAGGGGAAAAAATCTATCCTTGGGTTCGGTATAATCGGAAACGTTATAAGGGAATAGAAGGGGTTAAGATACTTCATGAGAAACAAATGGAGTCCCTAGATGCCCTCAAAGAAGCAGACGTTCTTTGCAAAGTCAATTCCGTAATGATCCCCGGCATCAACGACGAACACTTAGCAGAAGTTAACCAAGTGATTCGTTCTAAGGGTGCATTCTTGCACAATATTATGCCCCTAATTTCTGCTCCCGAGCACGGTACTCACTTCGGTTTAACCGGACAAAGAGGACCCACACCTAAAGAGCTAAAAGCTTTACAGGATAAGTGTTCTGGTAACATGAAAATGATGCGTCACTGCCGTCAATGTCGTGCCGATGCTGTGGGTTTATTAGGAGAAGATCGTTCTCAAGAGTTCACCAAAGAGAAATTCTTAGAGATGACTCCCGAATACGATGTAGCAAAACGTCAGGAAGTTCACGACAATATCGAGAAATTCAACGCCGAAATCAAAGCTGCCAAAGCTCAACAAAAAGCCGCCAAACAAAGCAATGCACCGAAGATATTGGTAGCAGTTGCCACAAAAGGTAACCGCCTAGTCAACCAGCATTTTGGTCACGCCAAAGAATTCCAAATCTTTGAAGTAGATGGAACCGATGTTAAATTTGTTGCCCACCGCAAAGTAGACCACTACTGTCAAAGCGGTTACGGGGAAGAAGCCACTTTAAGCAACATTATTAAATCCATTTCCGATTGTAAAGGGGTTCTGGCCTCCAAGATTGGTCAATGTCCCCAAGACGAACTACGGAAAGCAGGCTTAGAGCCTTACGAAGCCTACGACATAATCGATAACGTTGCCATAAACTTCTACAAAGATTATATGCAGAAACAAGCATTAGGAGTCTAATGTATGCTTGAAACTCTTATCTATCGTCCTCAAAGTTCCCCAGTGTCCTCACAAGGAAGTTCTCAAACCCCCGTTCTCAACCCTCCGAGTTCAACCCCAGGGGAAACGGACAATAACTGTAATACCTGTGTTGATGACTACTCTATTCCTCCCTGTACAGGTTTTTCCAAAGATTACAGTTGTTTATCCGAGCCTCAATAACTAGCTTGGTTGGCAACAGCAAAACAGCTTGAAACCTCTGGTAACGGGCTTAATAAAATCCATTAAGCCCCCACTAACTCCTAAACCCTGACTTCTGGTAAAAACTGATGACAGACTGTATCTACCTAGATAACAACGCAACCACCCAAATAGACGAAGAAGTAATCGGCGCAATGATGCCCTATCTCACCCTCTATTATGGCAACCCCTCCAGTATGCACAGCTTTGGGAGACAAGTGGCAAAAGCCGTTAAAACCGCCAGGGAACAAGTAGCAGACTTACTTGGCGCCCAGTCCTCAGAAATCATTTTTACCAGTTGTGGGACAGAAGGAGATAACGCAGCTATTTGTGCGGCACTCACTGCTCAACCGGATAAACATCACATTGTTACCACAGAAGTTGAACACGCAGCCGTTTTAAACTTTTGCAAACATTTAGAAAAACAAGGTTATAGCGTTACCTATTTAGGAGTAGATAATCAGGGAAGATTGGATCTCGATGAAGTGCAAGCATCCCTAACTGGGAACACGGCTTTGGTGACCATGATGTACGCCAATAACGAAACAGGGGTTATTTTTCCTGTTGAACAGGTGGGACAACTGGCCAAAGAATACGGAGCCTTATTCCATGTGGACGCGGTGCAAGCAGTGGGGAAAGTACCGATGGACATGAGTAATAGTACCATCGATATGTTAACCCTCTCCGGCCATAAAATTCATGCCCCCAAAGGGATAGGTGCGTTGTATGTACGCCAAGGAATCCAATTTCCTGCTTTTATGATTGGGGGACACCAAGAAAGAGGCCGTCGAGGAGGAACCGAGAATGTTCCTGGTATTATCGCCCTGGGAAAAGCTTGCGAATTAGCCAAAGATCACCTAGCAAATCTCTCTCACGAAAGACAATTAAGAGATTATTTAGAAACCAGTCTTTTGACCCTGATTGCCGATACAGTGGTAAACGGAACCACAGAAGAAAGATTACCCAATACCACGAATATTGGTTTTAAGAATGCAGAAGGCGAAGGTATTTTATTAACCCTTAATCAATACGGGATTTGTGCCTCTGCTGGTTCTGCCTGTACCTCTGGTTCCATGGAACCCTCCCATGTTCTTAAAGCTATGGGACTACCAGCAAGTGTGCTACAAGGTTCTATTCGCTTTAGTTTATCTCGTTATACCACTCAAAAAGAGATCAACCGAGTTATCGAGATTTTGCCCGATATTATCACCCATTTGCGATCGCTTACTCCTGTAATTCGCAATGAAGCAGAATCACTGAAACAAAAAGAAGCAGAAAAAGCAACTTTAATTCAACAAATTTTAGACGAAGAAGTAAAACCCTTCCTGGCACAAGACGGAGGAGATATAGACCTCTACGGTATCGAGGGGGACCTAGTGAAAGTAGTTCTCAAAGGAGCTTGTGACGCTTGTCCCAGTAGTACCGCCACCTTAAAAATGGCCATCGAAGCCAGATTAAAGGATCGAGTTGACCCAGAATTAACCGTTATTGCAGTGTAGCTAAAAACTCATAAAGAGGAGAACACTATGTTAGACAACCAAAAAGGTAGAGAGCGATCGCCTCCATGAGCATCGCTTCTCAACCCGACGTTATTACAGCAATGGAAGCAGATTTTGAAATATTTGCTCGTTGTCAAACTTAGATAAACAGCTAGTTTAACTTCTGACTTCCACTAACGTCACCTCTTGACCCAAAGAGTAAAGTTTCACAGCCTTTACTCAAACTCGGAAGATATCTACTGACGTAAAGAACGAGAGTTCTTATGGGATGAAAATCCCCATATTTCCTAACCAAATAACGAATCGTCTCTACGTCAACCTTAGATTAACCTTCCTACTGTACACAATCACTCTCTAATTTAGCGAGAATCAACTATGCGTCAAATTGCATTTTACGGAAAAGGCGGTATCGGTAAGTCCACCACTTCTCAAAACACCTTAGCCGGGATGGCTCAATCTGGCAATCGCATCATGATTGTTGGTTGTGACCCCAAAGCTGACTCTACCCGTTTAATCCTCAACTGTAAAGCTCAGGTAACAGTTCTTCACTTAGCTGCAGAACAGGGTTCCGTTGAAGACTTAGAACTCGAAGATGTATTGCTCGAAGGATTTGAAAACATCAAGTGTGTGGAATCAGGTGGTCCTGAGCCTGGAGTTGGTTGTGCTGGTCGTGGTATTATTACCTCCATCAACTTCCTAGAAGAAGAAGGAGCTTACGAAGACTTAGACTTCGTATCCTATGACGTATTAGGGGACGTTGTATGTGGTGGTTTCGCTATGCCTATCCGTGAAGGAAAAGCACAAGAAATCTATATCGTTACCTCTGGTGAAATGATGGCGATGTACGCTGCTAACAACATCGCTCGTGGTATCTTAAAATACGCTCACACCGGTGGAGTACGTTTAGGTGGTTTAATTTGTAACAGCCGTAACGTTAACAAAGAGATCGAGTTAATCGAAGAATTAGCTGATCGCTTAAACACCCAGATGATCCACTTTGTACCTCGTTCTAAAATGGTACAAGAAGCTGAATTACGTCGTCAAACCGTTATTCAATATGCTCCTGAAGATTCCCAAGCTGAAGAATATCGTCAATTGGGTAACAAGATCGTTGACAACACCAAACTAACCATTCCCACTCCTATCGACAACGACGAACTAGAAGAACTGTTGATCAACTACGGTTTACTTGGTTCCGAAGAAGAATACAAGAAAGTTATGGAAGCGGATCGCATGGCTCAAGAACTCACCAGAAATTCCAAGTAATCCCTGGGTTTAATTCCATTAAACCTATTTCATTGGGAAATGGGGGAATTATAAAAGTCCATAGTGAATAGTTATCAACTATTAACTATCAACCCCCTAACCCCTTTCTATTCCTTCTATATTCACTTTGAGAGGAAGATCTATGGCAACCGTTGAAGAAAATAAGAAACTTATTGCCGACGTTCTCGCAACTTACCCCGAAAAAGCCGCCAAAAAGCGTGCTAAGCACCTGAACGTTTACGAAGAAGGTAAAAGCGATTGTGGTGTAAAATCCAACAAAGGATCTCTCCCTGGAGTCATGACTGCTCGTGGTTGTGCTTATGCAGGTTCAAAAGGGGTGGTTTGGGGTCCTATCAAAGATATGGTCCACATCTCTCACGGTCCCGTTGGTTGTGGTTACTATTCCTGGTCTGGTCGTCGTAACTACTACATTGGAACCACTGGGATCGATACCTTCGGTACCATCAACTTTACCTCCGATTTCCAAGAAAAGGATATTGTTTTTGGTGGAGATAAAAAACTCGCTAAAATCGTTGACGAAATCGAAGAATTATTCCCTCTCAATGGTGGTATTTCTGTCCAGTCAGAATGTCCCGTTGGTTTAATTGGCGATGACATCGAGGGTGTCGCTCGTAAGAAGTCCAAAGAAACCGGCAAAGGTATTATTCCTGTCCGTTGTGAAGGATTCCGTGGGGTTTCTCAGTCCTTAGGACACCACATCGCTAACGACATGATCCGTGACTGGGTATTCCCTGCTGCGGAGAAAGAAGGCCTCGAGTTTGAAGCAACTCCCTATGACGTAGCCATCATTGGTGACTACAACATCGGTGGAGACGCTTGGTCTAGCCGTATCTTACTCGAAGAAATCGGTCTTCGTGTAGTAGCACAATGGTCTGGTGATGGTACTTTCACAGAAATGAAAGTTACCCCCAACGTGAAGTTGAACCTGATCCACTGTTACCGTTCCATGAACTACATCAGTCGTCACATGGAAGAAAAATACGGTATTCCCTGGTTAGAATACAACTTCTTTGGACCTAGCAAAATTGCTGAATCTTTAAGAGCGATCGCTGCACGCTTTGACGAGACTATTCAAGCTAAAGCTGAAGAAGTCATCAAGAAATACCAACAACAGTGTGATGACATTCTGGCTAAATACCTTCCTCGTTTAGAAGGCAAAACCGTAATGATGATGGTGGGTGGTTTACGTCCCCGTCACGTGGTTCCTGCTTTCAAAGACTTAGGTATGGAAATCATCGGTACCGGATACGAATTCGCTCACGGTGATGACTACAAACGTACCACCCATTACGTTAACGATGCTACCCTCATCTACGATGACGTAACCGCTTACGAATTCGAGGAATTCGCTAAAGCTCTCAAACCCGACTTAGTGGCTGCTGGGGTTAAAGAGAAGTATGTCTTCCAAAAAATGGCTCTTCCCTTCCGTCAAATGCACTCTTGGGATTACTCAGGACCTTACCACGGTTATGATGGCTTCGCTATCTTCGCCCGTGACATGGACTTAGCCCTTAACAGTCCAACCTGGGGATTAGTTGGCACCCCTTGGAATAAATAGGAGAGTACATCATGGGGGATAGGTTCGATAAGACAAGGGAGACAGAGGAAACAAGGGAGACAAGGGAGATTATTTAAACTCCCCACCCTCCCCACCCTTCCGACCCTCCCCACCCTTCCCTCTCTCTCCTTTCCGAGTTTGTTTGTCTGAAGATATCCATCCTAAATACCGGAGTTAATACTAATGGCTCAAAACGTAAACAACATTAAGGACCACGTTGATCTGTTTCATCAGCCTGAGTACCAGGAACTGTTTGAAAACAAGAAACAGTTTGAAGGAATGCCTTCTGCTGAGAAAGTTCAAGAAGTAGCTGAATGGACAAAAACCTGGGAATATCGGGAAAAGAACTTTGCCCGTGAAGCCCTAACCATTAACCCTGCTAAAGCTTGTCAACCTTTGGGTTCTCTATTGGCTGCAGTTGGTTTTGAAGGAACATTACCCTTTGTTCATGGTTCTCAAGGTTGTGTGGCTTACTTCCGTACCCACTTAACTCGTCACTTCAAAGAGCCTGTAAGTGCTGTTTCTTCTTCCATGACAGAAAACGCTGCGGTTTTCGGTGGATTAAAGAACATGATCGATGGTTTGGCTAACTCTTACTCCCTCTACAAACCCAAAATGATCGCCATCTGTACTACTTGTATGGCTGAGGTTATTGGGGATGACTTGGGTGCATTCATCGGGAATGCTCGTCAAGAAGGGTCTATTCCAGATGATTTCCCTGTTCCTTTCGCTCATACTCCTAGTTTTGTGGGTTCCCACATCACTGGTTATGACAGCATGATGAAATCCATCTTGGATACCTTAACCGAAGGTAAGAAGGCTGAAACCACCAACGGTAAAATTAACTTCATTCCTGGGTTTGAAACCTATATCGGTAACTTACGGGAACTGAAAAAAATCATCTCTGCGTTTGATTTAGATGCCACCATCTTAGGTGACCACGAAATGTACTTAGATTCTCCCAACTTAGGGGAATTTGAAATGTACCAAGAAGGTACCTCTTTAGAAGATGCGGCTGATTCTATCAACGCTGAAGCTACTATTACTCTACAAAGCTACACCACTCCTAAAACTCGTAAAATGATCGAGAAGAAGTGGAAGCAAAAAACCTTCACCTATCGTCCTTGGGGTATTAAAGCAACTGATGAGTTCTTAATGGGCTTATCTGAGTTGACTGGTAAACCTATTCCTAAAGAGTTTGAACTTGCTCGTGGACGTGCCGTTGATGCTATGACCGATACTCAAGCTTGGGTACACGGTAAGAAAGCTGCGGTTTACGGTGATCCTGATCTAGTTATGGGCTTATTACAGTTCATGTTAGAAATGGGTATCGAACCAGTTCACGTCTTGGTTCACAACAGCACCAACGAGTTTATTGAAGAAGCCGAAGCACTCTTAGCTGCAAGTCCCTTTGGACAACAAGCAACCGTTTGGGGTGGTAAAGATTTATGGCATATGCGTTCTTTACTGTTCACCGAACCTGTGGACTTTATCGTTGGTAACTCCTACGCTAAGTATTTAGAGCGTGATACCAAGATTCCTTTAATCCGTATTGGCTATCCTATCTTCGATCGCCATCACCTACATCGCTACTCAACTATGGGTTACGAAGGGGCTATTAACCTCCTCAACTGGATCGCCAACGGACTTCTCGAGTCGTTGGATCGCAAGACAGATACCCCTGCTGTAACGGATATTTCTTTCGACTTAGTTCGTTAATTAGGAAATCTGAAACGAGGGAGATTAAGATGATTCAGGGAGTCTCTACTCCCCCCCTCTCCCCTTCTCTCCGAGAAAGCAAAAGACAAAGGTTTGAAGTTAAAGTTTTCTTTCTTTGTACCCTCTGCTTTCAAAAAATACTCTCTCTGCCAACTTATTATTAATTTAAGATGAGGAAATGGTTATGGCAAGTCCTACTCCTTATTCTACGGGCAAAAAAACAAGACTCGACCCCCTCTACCCCCTAAAACGCTGGCTCGATAATAGGGAGATCCAAGATCGCTCTGTTGCTCATTTTATTTGTCGAGTTATACCTTGTTCTTGTCCGTTTGAAAGGACCATAACGGTGTTTGGACACCAGTTATTCCACATTCCTCCTCTGTGTAAATTGAATCCTTTGTATCATCAATTTGTCTTACTACGGCTCAAAGCTTTAAGTTATTTAGCTGATGTTTGTGGTGAAAATGTTGATCATTATATTTGTTAATAGTCAATGGTGAATCGTTTTTATCTCAAGTGGTGGGTCGATAAGCAAGGAGTTCTAAACCTATATTTTTAGGTGTTAATTATTTGGGAATTCAGTCATGAAACTAACTAAGAGCAAAATCAACGACTTGTTGACACAGCCTGGGTGTGAACATAATCAAAATAAGGAAGGTAAGGGCAAAAATAAAGCCTGTACACAACAGGCAAACCCCGGTTCTGCTCAGGGGGGATGTGCCTTTGATGGGGCTTCTATTGCTCTAGTTCCTATCACCGATGCTGCTCATTTAGTTCATGGTCCTATTGGTTGTTCTGGTAATAGTTGGAATAGTCGAGGTAGTCTTTCTAGCGGTCCCATGACTTATAAGATGGGTTTTACCACGGATTTATCGGAAAATGATATTATTTTTGGCGGGGAAAAAAGGCTTTATAAAGCGATCGCTAAATTGGTAAAAAAGTACAATCCTGCTGCGGTTTTCGTCTATTCTACCTGTGTAACTGCTCTTATTGGTGATGATTTAGACGCGGTTTGTCGAGCGGCGACGGATAAATATGGAACCCCAATTATTCCTGTACATTCTCCTGGTTTTGTGGGTAGTAAAAATTTAGGCAACCGTCTCGGCGGTGAGGCTTTATTACAACACGTTGTTGGCACCAAAGAACCAGATTATACCACTGCTTATGATATTAATTTAATCGGTGAGTATAATGTTGCTGGTGAAATGTGGGGGGTTCTTCCTCTGTTTAAAAAAGCCGGTATCCGAGTTTTATCGAAGATTACAGGGGATGCTCGTTACGATGAGGTCTGTCATGCCCATCGAGCAAAACTAAATGTAATGATCTGCTCGAAAGCTTTAATTAATATGGCTACTGCCATGCAGGAACGCTACAACATTCCTTACATGGAAGAGTCTTTTTATGGCATTGCAGACATGAACCGTTGCTTACGGAATATTGCGCAATTTTTTGGTGATCAAGTATTAATAGAAAGAGTAGAAGAAATAATTGCAGAAGAAACCGCCAAGTTAGACGTTGCTTTAGCCCCTTACCGAGAACGTCTCAAGGGGAAACGCATGGTGTTGTACACCGGTGGGGTGAAAAGTTGGTCTATTGTTTCAGCAGCCCAAGATTTAGGGATGGAAGTGGTAGCCACTAGCACCAAGAAAAGCACCGAAGAAGATAAGGGACGCATCAAGAAACTTTTGGGCAAAGATGGCATTATGTTGGAAAAAGGTAGCCCAGAGGAGCTTTTACGGGTCATTGAGAAGACAAATGCTGACCTGTTGGTGGCTGGAGGAAGAAACCAATATACGGCACTCAAAGCGAAAATTCCTTTCTTGGATATTAACCAGGAACGTCACCATCCCTACGCAGGTTACATCGGTTTAGTAGAAATGGCCAGGGAGTTGAGTGAAGCGGTTTATAGTCCCATCTGGAAACAAGTGCGTAAACCTTCCCCTTGGGAACTTTGGCAACAGGAACACGAAAGTTTATTGAATTTAGAAGCAGAAGGGGAGTAGAAGGCAGGAGGCAGGAGGCAGAAGGCAGAAGTTAGAGATTAATATATCTTCCCACCCTTCCCACACTCCCCACACCTCCCACACCCCCCACACCCCAACACAAAACAGAGGAGTAAGTAAAATGACCACTATCCTAAACCCCCACAAGTCCCTATCTGTTAACCCGTTAAAGATGAGTCAACCCCTAGGTGCAGCCTTAGCGTTTTTGGGGTTGCGGAAAATGATGCCTTTGTTTCATGGTTCGCAAGGATGCACAGCTTTTGCTAAGGTAGTCCTGGTGCGTCATTTTCGGGAGTCTATCCCCCTCTCCACTACCGCTATGACAGAAGTTAGCACCATTTTGGGTGGAGAAGACAATATAGAACAAGCCATCTTAACGATTTTAGAAAAATATAATCCTCAAATTATCGGTCTGTTAACCACTGGTTTAACAGAGACAAGAGGGGATGATATGCCCCGTATTTTAAAGGAGTTTAGGGAAAAGCACCCAGAGTTAGAGAATTTTCCAATTGTTTCTGTTTCTACCCCTGATTATAAGGGTTCATTGCAGGACGGTTACACCGCCGCCGTAGAAGGTATTGTTTCTGCTGACTACGGTAATGTGCCGAACGATGAACCTCCAATGGTGGGCATGAAACCCCAGGTAACGGTTTTATGCGCCTCCCATCTGTCACCGGGGGATGTAGAAGAGATCAAAGCCATCGTTGAAGGGTTTGGTATCACTCCTATTATGATTCCTGACTTGTCACGTTCTTTGGATGGTCATCTAGAGGATGATTATCACACAGTAACCACAGGGGGAACAAGTTTAACCCAATTAAAACAGTTAAACCGTTCTTGTTTAACTTTAGCTGTTGGGGAAAGTATGACTAAAGCAGCTTCAATTTTGCAACAACGTTTTGGCACAAAATATAAAGTTTTTCCCCGTTTAGCTGGTTTAGATGCAGTTGACTCTTTCTTATGGGAATTGTCGCAAATTTTAACCGCCCGTTGCGATCATCACTTCCCTATTGTACCCAATGTTCCAGCCCATTTGCAACGGCAACGCCGTCAATTACAGGATGTAATTTTAGACACCCATTTCTATTTTGGCGGCAAGAAGATTTCTTTAGCCCTAGAACCAGATTTACTCTATCAAACCGCTTGGTTATTGACAGAAATGGGAGCAACTATTGAAGCGGCGGTTACCACAACTAAGTCACCACTTTTGGAAAAACTTCCCATAGAAACCGTTACTATTGGAGATTTAGAAGACCTAGAAGAATTGGCTACAGGTTCGGATTTAATTATTACCAATTCCCACGGTACTTCCTTAGCAAAACGTCTCAAAACTCCCTTATATAGAATGGGTTATCCCATCTTCGATCAACTGGGTTTAGGCCAACGTTGTTTGGTGGGGTATCGTGGCACTATGAAATTTTTATTTGATGTGGGCAATATTCTTATGGAAGAAGAAGCCAAACACAGTCCCGTTGCTCTACATTAATGCGGGTTAACTCCTGAAAGTTTCCCTTTATTTCATTCATCTGAGAGGAAAAACATGAAAGTTGCATTTACTACTAGCGATAACGTCCATGTCAATGCCCACTTTGGTTGGGCGAAGAATATTGACTTATATGATGTCTCCCCCGACGGCTTTGATTTTGTCAACACCTTAGAATTCGGTGGAGACTTAAAAGAAGACGGTAACGAAGACAAAATTGTCCCCAAACTAGAAGCATTAGACGGTTGTACTTTACTCTATGTAACTGCTATTGGTGGCAGTGCGGCAGCCCGTTTAATTCGTCAAAATGTTACTCCTATTAAAGCTCGAACCGAGACAGAAAAAATTGATGAAATTCTAACAGAATTAGTCAAAACTTTAAAAGGAAATCCTCCCCCTTGGTTAAGAAGAGTTCTGCAAAAAGAAGCAGGAATTGAACCAACACCTAATTTTTTAGATGATGATGATGATGACGAATAAGAAGTGAACAGTGAACAGTGATTAATTTAACTGGTAACTGGTAACTGGTAACTGTAAACTAATTATTTGACCGAAAAATTCTATGAATAATTAACAGCCAAATAGTGTAGAATTGTTCATAGGTAGCAGAAATTTTCTCACAATAATTGTTATTATGGCAACAACAACAACCAACTCAGAAACCCCAACTATCTTAGTTGCAGACAGTCCTTTTCTACAAGCATTAGTTCAGCAACTTCGGTCTTACGATAGCTTTGGTGTGTATCGTACTTGGACAGATGAACTTGTTATTGCACCTTACGTTATTCCTAAGAAGAAAAGACGGGAGATTTCCCTAGAAGGAGACATTGATCCTACCACACAATTGAGGATTATTTGTTATTTTCGGGCCATCGCAGCCTTAATAGAACAAGAGACAGGATTATTGTGTCAAGTTGTTGTTGACTTGAACCACGAAGGTTTTGGCTGGGCTTTAGTCTGGGGCGGAAAACTAATGGTAGTTTCTCGCAGTTTACGGGATGCTCATCGCTTCGGTTTTGACACCTTAGAAAAGTTAAACGAACAAGGAACAAAATTAGTCAATTCTGGCATTGAATTGGTGCAGAGATTTCCTGAAGTTTCCAAACTATAAATTGAAGAGGACAAAGCAACAGACAATAATTAGTTGTGAGTCCTCCCAATAGTAAACCCTTAAACTGAGGTAAAAAATATGACAGTAGCCACTGAAAATAGTCCTACTCCAGAAGCCTTTGCTGACCTAAAAAAGAAGGTTCGTAAACTTAATTCCAAAGCCGGTCAGATGAAGATGGACTTGCATGATTTAGCCGAAGGATTACCGACGGACTATCAAGACCTCATGGAGACCGCACAAAGAACTTACGATATATTCAGCGAGTTAGATCAACTCAAAAAACAACTAAAAAACTGGGAGGAAGCCCTAAAATGACCCTGACCACCGATACCCCAAGAACCTTTGCTGAGTTTACCAAACTCGTGGACACCGAAGACTACCTAAACTTCTTTGATATTAGCTATGACCCTTCTTTTATTAACGTTAACCGTCTGCATATTCTTAAGCAGTTCTCTATACTTATCAAGCAAGTCGATGAAGCCTTCCCCGGTATTAGTGAGAGTGAAAAATTAGAGAAATATAAATTAGCTTTCCAAGAAGCTTACGAACTATTTAAAACCTCTAGTCCCCTGGAAACCAAACTCTTTAAAGTCTTCCAAGATGTCCCCAAAAACGTCGTTTTATTGGATGATTTAGCTAAGCAAGCAGAAACCCTCTAATAAGAGTTCGCAGTTGAATAAATCTCCCCAACCTTCCCAGTTTCCCCATCGTTAACCCCCATTACTGTCATGAACTTCACTCCGACGGAACGAGAACGTTATTCACGACAAATACAACTCCCTGGTTTTGGGGAAGAAGGGCAAAAACGTCTCAAGGACTCCACTGCTGTAGTTACTGGGGTGGGGGGACTGGGTGGTACAGTTGCTCTATACTTAGCAGTGGCTGGTGTTGGGAAAATCATTCTGGTTCGCGGGGGTGATTTGCGTCTGGATGACCTCAACCGCCAGATTCTCATGACCAATAGTTGGGTGGGTCAACCCAGGGTGTATAAGGCCAAAGAAACCCTCCTAAACCTTAACCCCGATATCGAAGTAGAAACGGTTGCTGAGTTTGTTACAGCAGAAAATATTGACCCTTTGGTAAAACAAGCAAATATTGCCTTTGACTGCGCCTTTGACTTCAAAGAACGCAACCTTTTAAACAAAGCTTGTGTCCGTTGGGGAGTTCCCATGGTAGAAGCCGCCATGAGTGGCATGGATGCGTACCTAACTACGATTATTCCTGGAGAAACCCCCTGTCTATCCTGCATTTTCCCCGAAACCCCCGAGTGGGACCGTTGGGGGTTTGGTGTACTGGGGGCAGTTTCTGGCAGTTTAGCCTGTTTAGCGGCTTTAGAAGGTATCAAACTCCTAACAGGATTGGGAGAAACCCTCGCAGGTCAACTGTTGACAATGGAACTTGGTACTGCCACTTTCGCCAAACGTCGCCCGTACCACGACCCAGACTGTCCCGTATGTGGTAACTTTGCGAAGGAACGGTTAGGCAGTTATGTGGGAAAGCAGAACACTTCCAAGCAGAAGGCAGGAGGAATTCAAAATTAAGAATTACGCAACAATTCAATTCTAAATTCTAAATCCTCAATTCTACATTTTTAACCATGACTGTCACTCTTACTGAAAAAGCTTCTTCAAAACTTCGTACCTTTTTAGAAGGAAACACCGTTACTGGCATTCGCGTTGGGATTAAAAGCGGCGGTTGTAACGGCCACGAATACGCCCTCAATCTAGTCAAAGAAGCCAATAATGAAGATGTCTGCTTTGAACAAGATAATGTTCTTATCTATGTTGACCCTAGTAGTGTGTCTTTGTTGGATGGTGTGGTGATCGATTTTGTCGATAGTTTAACTCAGGGTGGTTTCACTTTTACTAACCCCAATGCAACACAAACTTGTGGCTGCGGTAAGTCTTTCTCTACAGCAAACTGCGGTAGCCAAGCCACATCCTGTGGCTAAATAAAGCTTTGATTTTTGATGATTTTTTCTTCTAAAAATAGAAGAAATTAATTATTAAAAATCAATGGTAAACGTTCCTATCTTTAGGGAGAACACTTATGAGTGCAACTTATCAAGTTCGTCTAATGAAAGTTGTTAAAAGAAAGAATAAAGAGACGGGTAAAAAAGAAGAGATCGCCGAAATGGATGTCACCATCGACGTTCCTGAAGATCAGTACATTCTTGATGCAGCGGAAGAACAAGACGTTGATTTACCCTCTTCTTGTCGATCTGGGGCTTGTTCAAGTTGCTTAGGTAAACTGGTAGAGGGAGAAATTGACCAAGAAGATCAAAGCTTTTTGGATGACGATCAACTAGACCAAAACTGGGTACTTCTTTGTGTTGCTTATCCACGTTCTAATTGTACGTTCAAAACCCACCAGGAAGCTAATTTGGTTTAAATTATCGACCGATTTTCTTCATCCATCTGCTAGGAAAGTCGCGGTTAAGTCCACGACTTCCTATCCCTAATTCAAACTTCAAGGGAAAGATTTTATGGATACTATTCAACAACAAAATAAATCACTTTCTCTGAGGTTTCCTATGAATTTGAGGTGGAAAAAGTTTATTTATAAAACAGCATTTTGGATGATGGGAGAGATTGTTCTCAATCTCTTAGGTTTAGATAATGTTGCCGATTATAGCGAATTTCTTTTTGGTCATGAATTAGAATTATCTAAAAAAAATCATAAAACAGTTAAACTTTCTTGTCTTAAGCCAAAATTTTGCGACAAAATTAACGAAAATTGCCCCGTAGATGAAGTAGCTTTACAGTTTTCAGATTCTCCTATCGAGGATTGTATTACTAATCATCGAGTATTTTTTAAGAAATGCACAAAAATTAAACATTATTGTATCAAGGCTTCATTATTCTCTGATTTATCGTACAACCTAAAATGGGAAGATTATAGCCGTGATTCGTGAAAAACTAGTGCAGAAATATCGAAACTTAGTCAGTTACTCTTATCCTTACATTAACTCCCTATTGAATGATTGTTATATTAAAATTATTGACGGCTGCTTAAATCCTATTTCTCCCCCTTATTATTATTTAGGAATTTACTATGTGGGAAGACAGGGTAAAGAAATTATTTTGTACCAAGAAGAACTTAAAAAAATTGCCAAAACTTTTGGCATGATTGATGTGGTTTTTCTAGATGCAAAAAGATTGATTCGTGACCCAGTATCCACACTTAAAAAAGAAAATCCTCGTCTTTGGTTAGAACTTTATTGGATTTCGACTAAAGTGACGACTAATCTAGATTAATTATTAATTCTTATTATTAAAATGACGCAACAGGATGATGACAAAATAAGATAATAATGATAGAGAAGATTGATAATAAATGGGGTTCAAAAATAGATAATTATTTAAGTTGTGTATCTCTAGTTACTGTTTAAAATAGACAAAAAAATTACACTGATAACAAGGTACAAGAAAAACAGATGAAGTGTAATCAGTGTCCTGATAGTTGTCAAAAGAATATCCAAAATTCTAATAGTTTTTGGCAAAGGTTTTTACCAAAGTCCTTAAATATTAAATCTCGAGAAATTATTTCTGAAGGAACTATTGCCTTGGTGGGTTGTCCTAACGTAGGGAAGAGTCTTTTATTTAATGTTTTGACTGGGGGTTATGCCACGGTTTCTAACTATCCTGGAACCACTGTAGAAGCCTCTCGTAACTATACTAAAATTGCGAGTAAAACTATCACGATTATTGATACACCAGGGATGTATTCTCTAATTCCAATGACAGACGAAGAACGATTTTCTCGGGAGTTATTATTCCAAGAACCTTTGGATTTAGTTGTTCATGTCATTGATGCTAAAAATCTCAGTCGAATGTTAAATTTGACCTTTCAACTAATAGAAACTCAGCTTCCTCTTATACTTGCTGTTAACATGATTGACGAAGCAGAAACATTAGGAGTATGGGTAAACGAAAAGCAATTAGAAGCATCTTTGGGTATTCCTGTTGTTACTTTATCTGCAGCCCAACAACGAGGCATTAAAAGTTTAACCGCTAAGATGGCTAACTATGTCCACATTCCTGCGCTATCCTACAGCTATTGAAGAAGGAATCACTAAAATAGAGTACCTTCTAGAAAGCGATCATAACGTTGTGAAAGCGGCCATTGAACCGTTAGTATCGCGGCGTTCTTTAGCCCTTTTATTATTACAGAAAGATCCCTTACTATGGAAAAAAGTTCGCCAAGAAGAACCCAAATTTGAAGCCATTGAAATGGTGGTAGAGTCGGTGCAATCTCAATTTAGTGATCCTTTGGTTCTCGTAATAGCTAAAACTCGCCATCAAACTGCTAAAAAATTTGAACAATTAGCCATTGTAAAAATCAAAAAAAAGTCCACAGAGAGCGAGGAGTTTTTTCATCGTTTAACCGTTAATCCTCTAACTGGGTTTCCGATCCTTTTTGTGATTATTTATTTGGGAATTTATCAATTTGTGGGTTGCTTCGGTTCAGGGATTTTAGTTAATAATTTTGAAGGGGTTTTTACACAGCAAATTAACCCTTTAATCGATGGGATAGCTTATCATTTATTGCCTTGGACTACTTTACAAGATTTAGTAGCTAACGAGCAGGGAATTTTGACATTGGGTGTTCGTTATGCCCTCTCAATTATTTTTCCCATTGCAACCACATTCTTTCTGATTTTTTCTATACTCGAAGATAGTGGTTATTTACCCAGGATTTCTCTATTGATCGATCATTTATTTAAAATGATTGGCTTATCGGGTCGTTCTATTATTCCTCTAATTTTGGGCTTAAGTTGTGGCAACACGGGGTCATTAGTCACCCGTACCATTGAGAGTAAAAGAGAACGTTTTGTTGTCTCTTTACTATTAACATTAGTCATTCCTTGTTCAGCACAATTAGGAATTTTTATTGGACTGCTTTCTCAAAACTCTACTGCTTTAGTTATTTGGGTTATTTGTATTGCTTTAATTTTTGCTACTGTTGGCTCATTAACCGCTAAAGCACTACCGAGAAGTTGGTCTTATTTTTACATGGAAATTCCCCCACTTCGTATGCCCCATTTACGACAAATTTTAACTAAAACCTACGGTAGAGTTCGTTGGTATTTAGGTGAGGTTATTCCTTGGTTTATTCTTGCTTCTGTTATTATTTGGTTGGGTAATTTAATTGGAATACTGCCTTTGTTAATCCATATTTTAGAACCCATTATGCTCAAGTTAGGTCTGCCACCAGAAGCCTCAACTATGTTTATTTATGGCTTCTTTCGGCGAGATTATGGAGCAGCTGGAATGTTTGATTTACACCATTCTGGACTGTTAGAAGGAAGGCAATTAGTGGTGTCTGCTGTAACATTAACGCTGTTTGTTCCTTGTTTATCTCAGTTTCAATTTATGGTCAAAGAACGAGGTATAAAAACCACCATTGCTTTGAGTAGTTTAGTGATTGTTTTTGCTTTCTCTATGGGCTACTTCTTAAACAAAATACTAGTTATTATGGAGGCAATTTAGGGATGTTTACTCAAACATTTAACATTGAATCTTCTGCTTTGAACCTGATGAAAGAAAAGGAAAAAGGTGTAATCACTCAGTTTAGAAAAAATGATGAAAATTTACTGAGAAAAATGATTGCTATTGGTATTATGCCAGGACTTTCTATAACCTTAGAGCAGAAATTTCCTTCCTATGTCGTTAAAGTTGATAGCACAAGAATTGCTATAGATAGGTCTATTGCTAAAGCAATTTACGTCAGAAAAACAAAGTGAATGATTCCCAGTATTGTAAGCATTCAGCTATCAGTTGTCAGTTACCAGTTACCAGTTACCAGTTATTAGGTATGACTTTTCACTGCTCACTGTTCCCTGAATTTCAGTCACTTTTGATACAATAAGCCAATGGTCGACTGCTGATAGCTGAACCCGTAACAAATCGTTCCACATTATTGATACTAGGAAGTATTATGAACCTCGATTTTTCCCCCGTTTGGATATCATTAAAAACCGCAGCTTTAGCAACCGTAATTGCCTTTTTTCTAGGAGCGATCGCAGCTAGGGCTATGTTTAGATACCGAGGAAAAGGAAAGAGCTTAATCGATGGAATTTTAACCGCTCCTCTAGTGCTTCCAGCGACGGTTGTAGGGTTTTTTCTCTTATTATTATTAGGAAAATACGGTCCTATTGGCAGACTTTTAAGATTATTTGATATTAATGTAGTATTCACTTGGTACGCTGCAGTAATTGCAGCTACTGTTGTTGCTTTCCCTTTGATGTATAAAACGGCATTGGGAGCCTTTCAACAAATCGATACCAACCTCCTAGCCTCAGCCAGAACCCTTGGAGCAACAGAATGGCGAGTTTTTTGGCGCATATTAGTACCTCTAGCCAGACCTGGCTTAATTTCAGGGGTATTACTCTCATTTGCTCGTGCTTTAGGAGAGTTTGGTGCAACCCTAATGTTAGCAGGTAGTATTCCGGGGAGAACCCAAACCATTCCCATCGCCATCTTTTTCGCAGCTGAAAGCGGAGACACCCAAGAAGCTATGTTATGGGTTGGTATGATGTTAACCCTATCCTTAAGTATTGTGGTTGGGGTAAACTATTGGAACGATCGCCGTCCCCATCAACGGAGAAAAAAACGGGCAAAAGAAGGCTATCTTACCCTGGTGGATGAAAGTTTACTCCCCTGGGATCACCCCCTCACACCCTTAACTTGGGAATCTAGCAGTACAAATATTTTACCCAATCCCATCGAATTAATCGTTGATATACAGAAAAAATTACCAGAATTCACCCTGGATGTTTCCTTTTCCAGCAATCAACTCCCTCTGGGACTGTTAGGAAGTTCAGGAGCCGGAAAAAGCTTTATTTTGCGCTGTATCGCAGGATTAGAAACCCCCGACGAAGGTTGTATCATTCTTAATGGTCGTGTTCTATTCGACTCCCGTAGAGGGATCAATCTTCCTATTCGCGAACGTCGAGTTGGTTTCCTGTTCCAAAACTATGCTCTTTTTCCCCATCTCACAGTAGCTCAAAACATCGCCTTTGGTCTTCCGAAAACCCTTTCACCCCTTGCCATTCGTCAACGGGTAGAAAAACAACTGATTGGGGTGCAATTACAAGGATTAGGTGATCGCTATCCTCAAGAATTGTCGGGAGGACAACAGCAAAGAGTAGCTCTAGCTAGAGCCATAGCCAGCGAGCCAGATATATTACTATTAGACGAGCCATTTTCCGCCCTAGATACCTATTTAAGGGATCAACTAGAGAAACTTCTTAGACTCAGTTTAACCCACTTTCCAGGAGCAACCCTGTTTGTCTCCCATAACCTAGAAGAAGCCTATCGTATTTGTCCCAACCTTTTAATTTTAGACGAGGGACAAATAATAGCCCACGGACCCAAACAAGATATTTTCGACTTTCCCCAATATTTTCGAGTCGCCCAACTCACCGGTTGTAAAAACTTTTCTCGCGCCCTTATTCATTCTGAGAATACCATCACTGCCCTTGACTGGGGATGCACCCTACGGGTTTACGAGCCGATTCCAGAGAGCTTAGCCCATGTGGGTATCCGCGCCCATCACCTCATCTTTACAGGGCTAAAAGGCGAACAAACTCGCTCTTATGAAAATATTTTCCCTGCTTGGCTCACCACTGCTAGTGAAACCCAACACAGGATGACTTTGTACCTCAAGTTAAACTCTGCTCCTACCAGTCCCTTCGACTATCATCTACAAGTGGAGGTTTTTAAAAACACTTGGAATGCCTTGCAAAAACTCCCCCAACCTTGGCAAATACAGCTTCATCCCACACGCCTCCTGTTACTACAGAATGCCAATAGTCCGATGTGCTTTGAATACAAACCTATTTCCCCGTCAATAATGAGCGGTGAACAGTGAGCAATAACTGTTAAGTGTTTACGGAGGCTTTTGTGTTGAATGATAATGGATAACTCATAACTAATAAAATGGATAAACTCTCTTGGTATTCTGCATCAGAAGAAGTAAAACAGTTGTTAGTATTAGCGACGGATAACTGGGAAAATAGCAGTTTAGCTGAAGAATATATTAACCAAGCTTTGGAAAAAGCAGGGGATAATATAGACGTTTTGGTGGGAGCTTATCGTTTCTTTTTCTATAAGAATAAGCTAGAAATTGCCCTAAGAATTGCTCAAAAAGTCTTAAAATTTGTTGAAGACAATGAAAACTTACCTATTGAATGGGAACAGCTACAACCAATTTTAAGGGAACGTCAAACGGAAGCCAATATTAGGCTTTATGTTAATGCTTATGCGTCTCAGGGTTACATTTTGGCCAAAATGGGTCAAATTGAAGCCGCCAAATTAATTACTGAACGGGTGAAAACCATTGATAAGCATAGAGAATCTTGTGCTACAACTGTATTTGAAGTATTAACAAAACAGCCAGACGACGATGATGAATAAATTTTTTTTCATCATAACCGCCCGAGTTATAGCAGTTCCCATACTTGTGAGGTACAACTTTTTCTAGTTTTAGGAGTCAGGAGTTCCTCACTCCGTTCCGGCGCTATCGCACAGGAGTCAGGAGTCAGGAGTTATAACCTAAATATTGGGTGTACCTCATGAGTGTGAGAAACGCTATATCTTCAAAAAATACTGTATAACCCGAAAAAAGTCTTAAGAATGGTCTCAGAAACCCAAAACCTACTACTAGAATAAAAGGAACTTCTCACAGTATTGGCAAAAGAATGAAGATAAGAAGGTTGTCACTAAGCTTATGGTTACTTTGTGCATAAATTTATCCTTTGTGTTCGTTCTTAAACTTTTTATCTGTTAGTAGTTTATTCGTCACTCTTACCCTTCATTTAAGGAAATATTATGTCACAATCTCGTCAAGAACAATATTTTAATTTGATCGATCAATTAATGCGTTGTCCCAATGGAGAAGAACCCAACGTATTAACAGAAAATAGCGAATTATTGGATCAAGGATTTATTGAATCTTTGGTACAAGTTTCTACTATGATGGCTCACGAAGATAACCCCGACGGAGCAAAGTTTTTGATTCATGTCGCCCGTCAATTAGCAAAAGAATTGGGTTTATATCCTGAAGTTCCTGTTAATAGTTAGAACAGTGAACAGTGAACAGTAACTTATAACTGTTCACTGCATCAATTGATTATGTTTAAAAGTATTCTTTCCATTTTTTTACAAGAAAATTGCCCTCTGTGTGAAAGAGCAACCACCGAAGAAGTTTGTCAATATTGTCAGAAACAGTTAAAAAGTTGTCAATTGAAAAATCCTCACGCATCTTGGCAACAAGACTTACCTTTATTTGTTTGGGGTAAATACGACGGGAAATTAAAACAAGCGATCGCTGCTTTAAAATACGATAAGAATTCTCAAATTGGTGAACTTTTAGGGTTTTGGTTAGGAGAAGTTTGGCAAAATTATTCTTTAATTAATACTAAAATAACTCCTTTAGTTATTCCAATTCCTCTTCATAAAAATAAAGAACAAATACGAGGATTTAATCAAGCAGAAATCATAGCAAGAGGATTTTGTCAAGTTACAAAATACCCGTTAAACAAGAAAGGTTTAATAAGAATACGTCAGACAAAAGCCATGTTTAACTTGGCTACCAAAGAGAAAGAAAAAAATATCAAAGGAGCATTTAAACTAGGCAAATCCCTAGAAAATAATCCCTTATCTAGACCAGTTTTATTAGTAGATGATATCTATACTACGGGGACAACTGTTAAAGAAGCCACAAGAATTTTACGCAATAAAGGCATTAATGTGTTAGGAGTGGTTGCCGTTTCTACTCCCCGTCATCTATATTAAAGAAATTAGGATTCAATGGGACATATAGCAGTTCCCATACTTGTGAGGTACAAATTTTTCTAGTTTTAGGAGT
>NZ_JARVCN010000054.1:0-12769 GCF_038442745.1 Crocosphaera sp. Alani8 | reverse complement strand
GTTTTAGCCATCGCTTCTCATATCAACTTTTCTTGGTGCAAGATGTGAGTTTAACGCTGATTCTCTCCTTGGAAAAGATTCAACTCCGAACCCCGAACTCAGGTCACTCTCTTAAACTTGGGTTAAACTGATATCTTGCACCTATATCATAAAGTTTTGGTGAAGTTAGGATGTAGGGTGAATTCGTATCTCTTGGTGTGTTGTCTTCTTTTGCATTTTTGAGGATAAATTTAAAACATAAAAAAAACTTATGGTTTACAATGTCTGCCTTTGGTTAATCCACTGGCAATATCAGTGAATCTGTTGGTGGGGTAGATTCTAAGGGGGGACTGTTGCGAGTAGCATTAAACCAAATCACCGAAAGCAGTAAACCAAAACCGCAACCAATCAAGAAGATCCAACCGTGGGAGGGTTCTAACATACAGAGTAAGCGACGATTAGAGCTGTACACTTGTACAACCCATCCTTCATTCTTATTCAACTGTGACTGTGACTGTCTGGATTCAAACTGGTTCATGTTTTTTGCTCCGTGGTGGTTGTAAGTAGAAAATAGTTCTTGCTTCCTTGAGGTGCTTTTTCTTAATTTATAGTCATAGACAAAAGACTATTATCATAGAATTTATCATATTGTTAAGTATATGTTGAGCTTGGTTAACAAGCAACATTTCCCACAAAATATTGCTTCAAAGTTCTCTAATATTTTGATAAACAAAACTTATAATTCTAACGGGCTTGGCTATATTCCATGGGATTTCGTAACAATGCTAATTTTTGAAACATTATCATCAGGGTTTGATATTACTGATAAGATGCTCGGAGTTGAGGTTGCAGTATTCATGGCGATTTATATGAAAGAGTATTTGAAGGTTAGTGAGGTCATCAACTGGCAAGATTCGGAAATTATGAAGCGTGCTAAGCAGATCGCATCGGAATATAAGACCCGAATGAAAATAGCGAAAGCGTCCTTTGAGTGGGTGCGAGATGAAATCTTTCATAGCGTTGACTATCAGATGAACCCAGTGACTTGGAGAGCTTCTGATGTCCTTAAACACAAAACGGGATACTGCTATGCTAAGAGCCATTTACTTGCTGCGTTGCTTCGGGCAAACCAAATCCCAACAGGATTTTGTTATCAGCGATTGAGTATCGATGACAACGGTGCGCCGTATAGTTTACACGGGTTCAACGCAATTTATTTGCCTAAAATTGGTTGGTATCGGGTTGATGCGAGAGGAAATAAAGAAGGAGTTGACGCTCAATTTCTTCCTCCCCAAGAACGTTTAGCATTTAAGATTCAGTTTGCTGAAGAGGCAGATTTTCAAACGATTCTTGCTGAACCGCTTTCGATAGTCATAGAAGCCTTGCGATCGCAAGTTACATGGGATGAAATGCTTCGTAATCTTCCAGATATTTCTTTAGAGTCTGCGAAGAATAAAGGACTTAAAGTTAATCTGAACTAGGGAAGTATTCGGAGGTGTTTAAACCAAGACTAGGCTCAATGGACTATTCAAAACTTACGTTGCAAACTTTGGGGTTTACGATCCCCATCTAGAGGGTTAGCTTAGATGGGGTAATTGAAGCTTGATCAAAAGTGAACTGTAGGATCAATTCATCAATCGACCCTAGCTTAAAGTTGAGCTTAATTTTCTTCTGTTTCTATTCCAAAGACTCGATTAAAGGCTTTTTCTACTTTGTAACCGGAATCGATAGTTTCGAGGGGATCTTTACGGAGTCGGTGACGCAAACATAAGACCATGGTGCGACGAATATCATCCACAGTAACTTCTGTGCGCCCTTCAAAGGCTGCTAACGCTTTGGCGGCACGGTTAGTTACAATATCACCCCGTAACCCATCCACATCCAATTCTGAGCAAACTTCCGAGATTTTCACCCGTAAATCGTAGTCAATATTCACAGAAGAGAGCAAATTTTGTGCTTTGACTAAACTATCTTGTAAATCGTCTTGCTGTTGTTGATAGGTTTCACAGAATTTGGGGGGATCTTGATCAAATTCTGATCTTTGTTCCACGATTTGCACCCGTAGATTAGGTTCTTTCACCGTATGGATCTCTGCGTGCATTCCGAAACGATCTAACAACTGGGGTCGTAATTCCCCTTCTTCCGGGTTCCCGGATCCCACCAATACAAATCTAGCCGGGTGACGGATGGAAATACCTTCCCTTTCTACCGTATTCCAACCACTAGCAGCAGAATCCAATAGGACATCTACCAAGTGATCATCCAGTAAGTTCACTTCGTCCACATAGAGAATACCTCGGTTAGCTTTGGCTAATAATCCGGGTTCAAAGGCTTTTACCCCTTCTGATAGGGCTTTTTCGATATCAATTGTGCCACAAACTCTATCTTCTGTTGCGCCCAAGGGTAAATCTACCATGATTACCTTTTTATGGGCAACCGGTAACGATCCTTGTTCCTCCAACGCTCGACGTGCATCGTCGCTCATCAAGTCGGGATCACAAGGATGAGAATTAAAAGGATCATTTTCCACCACATCAATTTCGGGGAGCAAATCGGCTAAAGCACGGATAGTGGTAGATTTTCCGGTACCGCGGTCACCCATGATCATCACACCGCCGATTTTCGGGTCAATAACATTGAGGAGTAGGGCCAGTTTCATCTCTTCTTGGCCAACAATGGCCGTAAAAGGAAAGACAATGCGATGGGTTTTTGGAGGAGCTTGTAAGGTTGCAGTCATCTAGATTATTTCTGTTTATTCTCAGTATAATTTTGCTATGCGATCGCTTAGTTGGTCAATTTTTGATCTATTTCTATTGTTGCACAGGATACACTTATTGAAACGAATATTGAATCGATTATTAATGATAAAATTATACACATACCTTGCTCTTACATAAACCCTAAAATGTCAGCCAACTTTTCTTATCCAAATACCCCTCAACAAGACGTTACAGATGTTTATCACGGTGTGGAAATAAAAGACCCCTATCGTTGGTTAGAAAACCCCGACTCGGAAGAAACCCAAAAATGGATTGCAGCTCAAAATAAGATTACTTTTGACTATTTAGCTAATATTTCGGCTAGAGAGAAAATTAAACAACGCTTAACTGAACTGTGGGATTATGAAAAGTACGGAATTCCCTTTAAAAAAGCAGAAAGATACTTTTACTTTAAAAACGATGGGCTACAAAATCAAAGTGTTTTATACACTCTCAAAACTCTTGATGATGAAGCAAAAATATTGCTAGATCCTAACACCTTATCCGAAGATGGAACCGTTGCTTTGTCGGGTTTATCTATCTCAGAAAATGCCCGATATTTAGCTTACGGTTTATCTACATCCGGTTCAGATTGGGTAGAATGGAAGGTGAGAGAAATTGAAACAGGAAAAGACTTATCGGATCATCTAAAATGGACTAAGTTTACAGGAACATCCTGGACAAAAGATAATCAAGGCTTTTTCTATAGTCGCTACGACGAACCTAACGAAAAAACAAAACTAGAAGACACAAACTACTATCAAAAACTTTACTATCATAAGTTAGGAACATCTCAAGATCAAGACCTATTGATTTACCATCGCCCCGACGAGAAAGAATGGGGTTTTAGTGGAAGAGTTACCGAAGACGGACAATATTTAATAATCGGGGTTTGGAAAGGAACTGATTCTAAAAATCTCGTTTTCTATAAGCATTTAAAACAAGAAAATGCTGAAGTTGTGGAACTTATCAATAAGTTTGAAGCAGACTACAGTTTTATTGATAATAAAGGTTCAATTTTTTATTTTCGCACAGATTTTAACGCCCCAAAAGGTAAAGTTATCGAAATTGACATCAACAAATCAAATCAAGAAAATTTGCAAGAAATTATTCCAGAAAGAGAAGAAACCTTAGAAGGAGTTGGTATTTTAAATAATCAATTTGTTTGCGATTACCTTGAAAATGCTAAATCTGCCATTAAAATCTATGATCTACAGGGTAACTTTATCCGAGATGTAAATTTACCTGGGATTGGTTCTGTTGGTGGCTTTAATGGGAAAAAAGAAGACACGGAAACTTTTTATTCTTTTACCAGTTTCACAACTCCTACAACCATATATCGGTACAATATGGTAACAGGAGAAAGTAAAATTTTTCGTCAACCTAATGTGGCTTTTAATCCCGATGATTACGAAATAAAACAAGTGTTTTATGAAAGTAAAGACGGGACTAAGGTGCCTATGTTTATTACCCATAAAAAAGGCTTAGATTTCGATGGAAATAATCCTACTTATCTTTACGGTTACGGAGGATTCAATGTTTCTTTAACACCAAATTTTTCTCTTAGTAACCTTGTTTGGATGGAAATGGGAGGAGTTTACGCAGTTCCCAACCTCAGAGGAGGTGGAGAATATGGAGAAGAATGGCATCAAGCAGGTATGAAAAATAAAAAGCAAAATGTATTTGATGACTTTATCTCAGCAGCTGAATGGTTAATCAAAAATAACTATACTTCTTCTCAAAAATTAGCCATTGGTGGCGGTAGTAACGGTGGTTTGTTAGTGGGTGCTTGTTTAACCCAAAAGCCTGAATTATACGCAGCAGCTTTGCCAGCAGTTGGGGTTTTAGATATGCTTCGTTTTCATCAATTTACAATCGGTTGGGCTTGGTGTCCAGAGTACGGAAGTTCCGAAAATGAAGAAGAATTTAAGACACTTTTAAGCTATTCTCCTTTACATAATTTAACAGCAAATACAGCTTATCCAGCCACTATGATTACCACAGCTGACCACGATGATCGAGTGGTTCCAGCACATAGCTTTAAGTTTGCAGCCACCCTACAAAATGTTCATAATGGAGCGAAACCTGTTTTAATTCGCATTGAAACAAAAGCCGGTCACGGTGCAGGAAAACCTACCACCAAACTAATAGAAGAAATTGCCGATAGATGGGGTTTTTTAGTTGATAATCTAGGTATAAGTGTGGTATAATTTTATGTAGAGTATAAAAATTTTGTCTATGGGTAACTCTACAGAAAAGCCTACTCAGAAAAAACCAACTCCAACAAACTGTTTAATAGGAGCAACAATATCAGGAACGTTAGGTTACGGACTTTATAACTTAACCTCTTCGATTATGCAAACCTTTGCTAATAAGCCTTTAACATCTTCTAATGGCTTAGTATTGAGGATTGGTTCATTAGTTAGAACTTTAGTTACTGGTGTTGCTTCATTAGGCACATTTGTCTTTTTCTTTGTTGCTTTTGGCTTAATTTTATTAGCAATTCAATTATTATTCCAGAAAGAAAAGACAACAGAAAGCTAACTAGTTTTTATGGTTTACGCCAGTTGTTGTTAGCCTGACTGAGTACATATTGAGACACTATTTCAATCTGTTCTTTTGTCAGTCTTTCCTCATAAGCTGACATATTATTTTTACCATAGGCAACTAGGTTGATAATAGAATCCAAAGTATCAACTTTATTTTTTTTCAAAGCTTTTAACTTTAAATTCTTACCCCGTCGAATAATATTTTTACCATTGGGATGACATCCACTACAATGAATTTCAAAAATCTTTGCACCACTATTAACCTCTGCTGCTAGTGTGGTGATTGGAAAAAATACTAATAGTAATATTAATAATAGAGTAATAAGAATCGAGTAAGTTTTGAATCTCATAGATACGAATTTAAGCAGTAGAATTTAACAGTAACACAACTACCCTCTTTCTTACAAACCATAGGGCAATGTCAATCATCTAAATCAAAAATTTACAGTATATAGAAATAAATTTGCTCATTGAGATAAGATAGTCAATAATTGATCAATAGATAATTAACATTACCCGATCCTATGGACACAAAAGCTTTTAAACGAACCTTACACAAATCTACCAATTATCACCGCAAGGGGTTTGGTCATGAAACCGAAGTGATGGGAACCATGAACACAGAGTATCAAAGTTCTCTCATTCAAAAAATTCGCGAGAATAATTATCAATGGCAAGAAGGAAATGTTACAATAAAATTAGCAGAATCCTTTGGTTTTTGTTGGGGAGTAGAAAGAGCAGTTGCAATGGCCTACGAAACCCGTCAACACTTTCCTGAAGAGAAAATTTGGATAACTAATGAAATTATCCATAACCCTTCGGTTAACCAACGCTTATTGGAGATGAATGTAGGGTTCATTCAAGTAATTGACGGTAGCAAAGACTTTTCAGTAGTAGGAACAGGAGATGTAGTTATTCTACCTGCTTTTGGTGCTAGTGTAACGGAAATGAAGTTATTAAACGATAAAGGTTGCATAATTGTTGATACAACTTGTCCGTGGGTTTCTAAGGTTTGGAGTTCTGTAGAAAGACATAAGAAAAAAGATTATACTTCTATTATTCATGGTAAATATCGCCACGAAGAAACCGTTGCAACTAGTTCATTCGCCGGTACTTATTTAGTGGTTTTAAACCTAAAAGAAGTTGAATATGTTTGTAACTATATTCTCAATGGTGGTAATAAAGAGGAGTTTCTAGAAAAGTTCAAAAACGCCTATTCAGAAGGATTTGATCCTGACAAAGATTTGGTAAAATTGGGTATTGCTAACCAAACAACTATGTTAAAAAGTGAAACCGAACAAATAGGAAAGCTTCTTGAAACAACGATGTTAAAAAAATACGGTCCTACCGAACTAAATCAACATTTCATGAGTTTTAATACCATTTGTGATGCAACACAAGAACGTCAAGATGCCATGTTAAATCTAGTAGAAGAAGATGTCGATTTAATGGTTGTTATTGGGGGTTTTAATTCCTCTAATACAACCCATTTACAAGAGATATCCGTAGAAAGAGGCATTCCTTCATATCATATTGATAGCGAAAAGCGCATTTTACTAGGGAATAAAATTGAACATAAACCATTAGGAAAAGAAATAGAGACTATGAAAAATTGGCTCCCTGAAGGTAAAATTGTGGTTGGTGTAACTTCAGGCGCATCCACCCCTGATAAAGTAGTAGAATCGGTCATACAGTACATTTTTGAAGAAAAAAATGCTAGGGTTTTAGCATAGGCAAACCGGCAAGGTAAGCAATCAAAAAAACACTATATGATTGCTTAACCTAGCTTAGCTTTATCTATGAAAAAAATCTCTGACATAGTAGTCAAATAAAGTGGTCTTAGAGATACAGTTAAGGTATGAAAACTTAACTTACAATCCAGGTGTTGTCTGCTCAAATAAAGAGGAAAAATCTTTAGTAATAATAGCAGAAGTATCATCTTCAGGTTTAGTAATAACATCAAAAGCTTTATTTTTAGCTGATGTTTCAATTAACGCTTGTGCTACTAATTCTGCCACATCTTCTCTAGGAATAACTGTAGAAATCCCGTTAGGAGGATTTTCTAATAAAGTATCATTCTTTCCTACAATTAACTCTCTTTTACCTCCTGGTTCATTGAGTAAACCACCTGCACGTATAATGGTATAATCAATCCCCGAATTAATCAAATATTCTTCTGCTTTACGCTTCCAAATTAAAACATTCCCATTACCCAATTTATTGAGGGGATGATTAGGGTTTGTTCCTCCCATTGAACCTACTAAAACAATATGATTAATACCTAATTCTTTAGCTAAATCAATCTGATTTTTTTGCCCTATCCAATCGACTTCCTCCGGCATTCCTCCGTTTTCAAATTCAAATTCTGGCCGTTGTCCTTCCTGGGGAGGTGCTTTCATTTGAGGCACAGAACTGGTTAAAATCACCAACATATTACACCTTTCTAAAGCAGGTTCTAAGCTAGATTTTTCAGTGACATCTCCCATAAAAAAGTTCTCAGGGGACCCAAATAATTCTTCTATTTTTTCTAGATTTCTAGCAAAACCAAACACCTCAAACTTATCAGAAAGTTGACGAAGTTTTTTGACGACCAATAATCCTGTTCTTCCCGTCGCTCCCGTAACAAGAACCGTATTTTTTGACATGATTCTACAGTGATCTACTATCATTCAATAGCATAAGCTCTAGGGTGTCTCCTTGGCAACTTTATTGTAATTTTTGTTATTATCAATCTTAAATTAGTTATCAATATATTCTTTCGAGTTATTGTAAGTATCATAAAAATTACTGAAAAATAGGCAAAAGTATGAGATAATCTAAAAGTATGATTCAGTTAGCATCTATGAAAAGTTTGTTTAAAACAACTGCAATTATTCCAATTTTTGCTTTTACTTTATTCGTAAATTCCGCTAAGTCAGTACCTGTAAAACCATCAGTGGAAGTTGCACAACAAACTCCTTCTATTGGTCGAGAAATGAGGAGTTTCTTTGAGAGTGGGCGTTTAACTTCAGAAGATAGACTATTATTTCAAAATCCTCCTGATGGTGTTATTCCTCTAAGAAATCAATCTAATAGTTGGCAATTTATTGTTTTTAAACAAGGAGGGGTTTCTTTCTGGATGCCACCTGGTATTTTAACCCAAGATGAGTTACCATTATCCACAACTTTAGGTGATATTAGTTTCCGTAGTTTAACTTCCCATAGAGAAGGTCAAGAATATGTTGCCGCTTATGCAGAAAATTTGACAAGTGAACAAGTAGAAAATATCGATATATTATTAGAAGCAATCCAAAACGAAATACCGCCAGATGAAGATTTTAAGTTAACTGAGAAAAGGGCGATTTTTTTAGATAATAATGTAGGTCAAGAACTTACCTTTTCCAATCAAAATGAAGTTATAACTATTAGACTATATCTGGTAGAAAACCGTCTTTATGCTTTAGGGGTTCGTTATCCAAAGTCTCTTACAGATACTCGCAGTAGCAGAAGTTTTTTGAATGGGTTAGAATTGTTAAATAATTAATGACTTAATTGTATTATGGATTATGATTCTCCCAAAACCGAAAGGCAAAAAAAAGCCGTTAATCAAGCGAAAAAAGTATTTATTATTTTGTTAGCAAGTGGGCTATCTATTGGTGTTATTGTCTCTGTCGGGGTTGTTAAATTGATGGATTATTTTGGTTTAACAGATAAGACAAATCAAATGGAAGTTATTAGAGAAAAGATAAACCAAGAGGAACCCTGATTACTTAATTTTTAACTTATTTTACCAATTTGGACTGTGAGTAAAATCCCAACAGTTGCCCTCGTGCCAAACTCCACCATCTCGTTTTTCGCAGTCTTCTTTTGTGTTAATATAAGGGATAGTTGCAGGGGATACTTTCTCAGAGTCTATGGGTACTTGAATTCGAGTAATTCCTAATCCAATTAACTGCCCTAAACCAAAAGTTACGACACCACCAGCAACAACAGCAATGATCAATTCTGCCGCACGACGAGTCAATTTTGTACGGTTGATTTCGGTGCGAAGATAATTAAGTTGCTTTTCAACTTTTTCTTGGCTTTGACGTAACTGTTTAGCTTGGGAAAGTAAAAGTTTTCGCTTATTCTCTAAATCAGATTTTGAGTGAGAATTTTGTAAACTTTCAATCGTTGTTAATAACTCTCCATTACTATTAAGTAACTCCACTACATCATCATTTAGTCTTTCTAATTTTTGACTGACTACACAACCTAAATTAATCGCTATTTTAGCCACTAAACTATCATTTTGTTGCCGTAAATTTTGTAAAATTTCCCTTTGAAACACGAAAATTTTACAGGGAGTTAAAGTTCTGACTGTTGCTTTGCGAGGTCGGTGTAAAAATAGACCCATTTCTCCCAAAACAGAACCCTCTTTCTGTATAGCAACCTGTCGAGGTTGTCCCTTATTTATTCCTTTTAAAACTTCTGTTGCGCCTTCTAATACAACAATTAAGGCATCGCTACTTTCTCCCTCACGCATCAAAATGGTACTTGTATTAACCGTTTCCATCTTGCCCATTTCAATTAAACGTTCTAACTCTTCATCGTTTAATTCTTGACCGAGAGAGGTATTTTGAAGAATTTGATTAACTTTTTTTAATTCCATCTTAAATAATTAAATCTAACTACATCAATAATAAGTATAATAATTTTTTCATAGAAGAGAATTAAGAAGGCACAATGAGCAGAAAAACTTAATTCTCAATTCCAAATTTTTATCTCTTTTCCCACATTACGCAACACGGGGCAAAACGTTCTCCCTAACAACAGAATCATAGTAACGTTGCAACTGACGAGTAGCTGCAGCCCATCCCCATTTTTCTGCCTCTTGTCGAGCGTTGCTACGTAACTGTTCTCGTTCCTCCGTGGCAGCTAAAAGACGTTTTGTCGCCATAATCGACCCATTTGGGTCTGTCGGTTCAAATAGATACCCATTTACCCCATCTGTAACAATATCAGGAATTCCCCCGGAATTGGCTGCTACCACCGGACATCCAGCTGCCATCGCTTCCAATAACACTAAACCTAAAGTCTCCGTTGTAGAAGGGAAGACAAAAGCATCCGCAGAAGCAAAGGCAGAAGCCAATTCTAACCCTTGTAAGTATCCTATAAAATGGGTCTGAGTCCCCTCAAAATGAGCCTCTAAGGCCTCTCGATGGGGTCCATCCCCAACAATTGCCAAATGTGCCTCTGGAATGGACTCTAAAACTGGTTTGATGCGATCGATTTGCTTTTCTGCTGAAACCCTTCCTACATATAAAAGCAAGGGATTTTCAGGATTTCCCCCCGATAAACGGGAACGCATTTGCTTTGAAGTTAAATGGGGTTGAAACATCTCCGTATCTACCCCTCTTTGCCAAAGATTAACCCGTTCAATATCATGAGTTTCTAACGCTTCTACCATTGCAGTAGACGTACAGAGGTTTAAACGGGCTTGATTATGGGCTAATTTTAGCAGTTCCCAGAGCAATCCTTCTAAAGAACCTAGACCATAATGTTGTAAATATTGGGGTAAATGGGTGTGATAAGAAGCAACTAGGGGAATATTCAAAGTTTTGGCGTAATAAATCCCACCTAATCCCAAAACCGCAGGATTAACCACATGAATTAAATCTGGTTTAAATTTCTCTAATGCTTTGCCCACTTGAGGTGTAGGAATAGCTAATTTTAACTCAGGATATAAAGGAAGAGGAATCCCTTTTACACCATAAATTTTTGCTCCTTTATGTTCTCTTAACCCACCGTCAGGAGAAAAAACTAAAACTTGGTTTCCATCGCGTTGTAAGTGGTCAACTGTATGTCGTAAACGGGTTACGATACCATCTATTTTAGGCAAAAAAGTTTCTGTGAATAGAGCAATTCGCATAGGATTTTCAATTTTCTTGCATAACCATCAATATATTAGGCTATGTTGGGTCATTTGAGTCAAGAAAACTAAGCTAAGAGTTCAAATACTTAACTGGTTTAGTTGTCATTCCGACCAATGAGGAATCTCATCGTTAATGCTACTCTATAAGTAGTAATGTAGAGAGATTTTTTGAAAACTCTCTCTACAAAAAATCAATTTTATCCTAATCAATCTTATGTTCAATAACTAGGGTTGAACCAATCCATGCACCAGTTGCATCGTAATTACGGATTAATCTTTGGCGTTCTTTTTCATTGACTAACCATCCTACCTCTAAGAAGAAGGGTTTTCTTAATTCTAATTTGATAGGTGCATTGGTTGAAGTTCCGTCCGGTAACAAGAAAATTTGTCGAGGATTATCTCCTGTGTTAAATACTAGCTTATTGCCTTCAATATTTGCTGTTGATGTTAAAGTGGCTCCTGAAAAACACAATGTTTGTTGTACTTGGTTATCAGCAACTTGATTAACTTCTAAACTGGTTTCAAATTTATCCGTGGGGCGAAAATCAGGATAAGCTGTGTAAGCGATTCCTTGCCATTTTCCTAGTAGTTGCTCTAGGGTTAATTGGGGGCCTTCTTCAGCATTACTGTTACTGCGAAATTCTCGAATTAAAGTAATACTTGAAAATTCATTTTGACGGTCGTATAATAAGACACAACGTAAACGGCGATCGCTTTTAATAAAGCCAAATTCTGAGCCAAAATCAGAAAAAGGGGCTAATTGTAATGATCCTTTCGAGAAAGTTCCTGTCTCAAAGAAAATAATTTGTTTTCCTAAGGAACGGTATTCTTGTGTATAGTCTTGAGTGGGGGTTTGATCATAATCATTGCCCTCAAAACGGCGTAAACGAAATTTAACTAATTGATTGTTTTCTAATCCTTCTAAATTGATAATAGAAAGAGTAGAATCAAGGATATCGCCTTGGGGAGAAATTTTAGTAAACGAACCTCGCCATTCTCCGAGATTTTTTAGGAAATTTTGCCAGTTATTTTCAGCCATTTGTTAAAGATGTTTTATTATTATCTTTATTTACCATACTAAATAATCAAACAAATTGAAAGCCAAGGTAAAAGTTATTTTAAACTATAAGGACATTTCATTCATTAATATCTAAAAATACTTGAGAGGAAAGTCATAAATCTTATTATTGTCAACTTTGATATATTTACTTCAAATCCAAGCATTTGCCACTGTATGAAATCATCTGTTTTTATTTGTACTAACTTTTTATGCTTCTTTTATCTTTTTTTAGGGTTGCTCTGACGAAGCTATTAAATAAAAATATTTATCATAAACAAAACAGTAAAGATAAAATTAAATTGTAAACCCTGCAAAGTAACCTTAAATTAATTCATGATTTTCTAATCCTTCAAAATTAATAATAGATGGAGTATGTTAATCTAATAAGTTATAACTTATAATAATCAAATTTTAAAAATGACAACATCTCAAGAAAAAACACAACCAACTTTAACCCCTTCTAAACCTTATCAACCCGTATCTTCTCAAAAAGCCAGGGGTCACTCGCTGCGAAAACTTAGGCCAAACA
>NZ_JARVCN010000053.1:0-12816 GCF_038442745.1 Crocosphaera sp. Alani8 | reverse complement strand
TTTGTACTTCATGTTGAAATACGTTTAGATTACTTTCGCCAACAGTATCATCTCTATTGGCTCACAAAACTGCTGCTTTGGCTATCATCCCTCGCACTGCGTTCCTTGTGCGGGGATTTCCCGCCAAAAAGAGGTTAAACTCATATCTTGCACCTTCGATAAAACTGGCTAGTTTGTAAGCGTTCAGCTATCAGCCATCAGTTGAAACATATCAATCTCTATCTTATGCTGTGAGTGAGATTAAACATAAGCTTAACGCTTTCAGCTAAGAGATGAAAGCCGAACGCTGTGCGATAGCGCCGGAACGGAGTGAGGAACTGCTGACTAATTTAAGTTTTTATGTACTGGTGCAAGATGTCAGTTAAAAACTTTTGTCAGGGGGTAGACATTTAGTGTTTACTGTTTTACACTAGTAAAGGTCTAAAAATTATGGCTCGGTAGCTCAGTCGGTTAGAGCAGGGGACTCATAAGCCCAAGGTCGGCAGTTCAAATCTGCCTCGAGCCATTTGAATTTAAAAACATTGAAGTGTCTGGCAAAAACCCTAACGTTTACGGAATAAGTAGAAATCTCTGTAAAATGGTTGCTGATCCGTAAATTTATAAAGCATCTTATCAATGAATGATGCATTTTCTGAAAATTGATATCCTGTTAAAAGTGTTGAATTGGCTTTCAAATCATTAATATAGTCAGGTGCGTAATAACCAGGTAATAAAACAATGAAGTCATTTTTTTGAGGATTATTTGTCGAGAAACACTTAGTTGAATTATGCCAAGGCACACATTTATTGTCTAAAAAATTTAGAGGTGCTTTAAGAGTTAAAGTTACTTTTTTAGTTAAGATACCTGTAAATGAATGAACGTTTGTCGAAGTTTTTAGTACGTCTTGAGAATCATCATAAATTTTAAATCCATTATAATCTAAAAACCTAGCAAAATGAAAGATTGTACCTTCATAAATTCCATTTTTATCGAAGAATAAGACAAAAGAATTATCACTCGATTTTTCTGTATATTCTGCCAAAGAATGAACTATTTTTACTCTTCCATCAATGTACAATTTTCTCTCAAGAATAACTCGAGAACTCTTCTGGATAGATTGATGAAGTAGTACTAAAAACAATAAGGTGATTAAAAAAATACTACATAATTTCTTAAAAATCGGCAATTTATATTTAGATCGGCTCAAAAATTGATAAATAAAATGACTTAAATATAAAGTGATAATTAACAATACTGGTGCTATATAATAAATAGAATAATCTCCCATCATTCTTAATTTTACATAAACTATGAAATAAGAAATTGCACCGAGTGCTAATGGTTCTTGAATAGTATCTATATTCGTTTTCCTAACAATAGCTGAAATAATCCTCATTATAAATACTATAAAAAAAACTATTAAAATTGGTTGATTTTTAATCCACCAGACACACGCATCTAGTGAAGTAGTATCCGGAAATAGATTATCATTGTAGGCATTTGTAATGTGTGGAAAAACTTCAATTCTATAAAGAATAAAATAGACAGACGAAAGCATTAATAATCCAACATCTATATAATTCTTTTTAAGAAACTGTTTACATTTTTTGTAAGTAAAAGGCTTTTTTATAGAAGAGAGATTAATAATAATTCTGCTAATGCTAAAAACCCCTAATAAAACAAATACGGGTTCTTTATAATAAAGACATAATTGAGCAAAAATTAACACTGCGTACATATAAAAACGAGCATGATTACTCTTGCTTTTTAAAAACAATCTATAGGCTAAAATTATCAAAGTTAAAAACAATAAAATATTTCTCTCTGAGTAAATAAATCCAAAAAAAGAGATGACAAATGCCGTAGTTGTTAGCAAAAAAAATAAGGTCAAGTATTTATACCAAATAGGTACTTTGTCCAAAATTTTTCCAACCGCAAATATAAGGATTATTAACTGAAAGATTGAATAGCTTCTGTAGATTAATTGAGATTTTCCTAATAAAGCTAAAAAATTATATTCCTGTAATCCTAAAGGCCAAAATCTTCCATTTCCTCTCCAAATAGGCATTGATAATGGAGTTCCTCTTAAAGAAAAATCGGTAAATTGAAAGTTATCAATATAAGCAAATTCTTCCTTATAACACATTAAAAAGATATAAATAAATAAAAATATCGAGAATACAAGAGTAGGCACAAAAACACTTTTTTTTATTAACTCACTAATTTTAAACACTTGTTTTTCATGGTAAAAATTAGCAAAAAAATGTGTATTTTTAAACTCTGACTTCAAGGAATATTTAGACGAGTAAAAAATAATTTCATAAGCAGCTACAAGAACAATAGGTGTTAATAACCATACAGTTATAAATCGTGATTCATCTAATATATTTTTTATGATATCGCTAAGCATACTTTTAGTTTAGACTGTATAAATTTTCTTTAGAGAGACAAAAAATGACAACAAATTGTTCCTAATAAGTAGTCTAATCCTAAATAATGAGAATATGGTTAATGATTTTGCCATCATGTCACTATGTGTTTACTAACTGTATTCTTAATCAGGGTAAAATTATAATCGAGAAAATATATCTTTAATTTTCTTACCTATCAGAACAGTAATTGGTTAATAACTAAGATGTATTGGAGATGAAAAATCATGAAGGTTCGGGTTGTACAGAAAATGATCTATGATAATTTTTTTGAATAGGGTGTGTTAATTTTAGCGATCGCATAAACTAGCCAATCCACCAATACGGTTAAAATGCAGTATGAAGCTTAAACAACAACTTGAATGAGTAAATCAGATGAGTTAATTATAGATAAGCTGCTCATTCCAAAATACAAGAGAAGAAGCTAGGCAAGGAATTAACAAAGCTAGAAGTGAGGGTAAAGCTGATGTATTCTATAAAGAGGAAAATAGTGATAATAACAGCGTGCTACCAGAGCTATGACTATTAAATGACTATTTTCTTGTAGTATGGCTCAGTCGCTTAGTTGGTTAGAGTCGGGGACTCACAAACCCAAGCTCAGCAGTTCCAATCTTCCTCAAGTAATTACGGGAACTAACCAATGGTCTATTCTCGACAGCGAGTGAGTCCCATCGTAACACCGTATTAATATCATTTATGGTCATTTCTATTGCTCATCTCGGACCCGTTGGCACCAATGCGGAAACAGCAGCCTTAGCTTATGCAGATTGGTTAGAAAAGACTCAGGATAAAACTTCTTTGTTGTGTCCTTGTCCGAGTATTGCTCAGACTTTACATTCTGTTGCTAAGGGAGACACCAAGAAAGCAGTAGTACCGGTAGAAAATTCAACGGAAGGAACTGTGGTGAGTACCCTAGATACCCTCTGGCAACTGGATAATCTAAAAATTCAACAGGAGTTAGTTCTTCCCATTGTTCACGCCTTATTTTCTAGGGGAACATCTTTAAATGGGATCAAAACCGTTTATTCTCACCCTCAAGCTTTAGCACAGTGTCAGGGATGGTTACAGGAACACTTACCCAATGTAGCCTTGATTCCTACCAATTCTACAGCAGAAGCCCTAGAAAAAATCAGTCTTGAACCTACATCGGGAGCGATCGCTGCTCCGCGAGCCGCCAAACTTTATAATGTCCCTATTATAGCCAACGAAATCAATGACTATCAGGACAATTGTACACGCTTTTGGGTAATGACTTTAGAACCCACTCCCACGGTTAGTAGTCGTATTTCCCTGGGGTTCAGCGTCTCCGAAAATGTGCCAGGTTCCCTAATGAAACCATTAAAGGTTTTTTCGGAACGCAATATTAACCTGAGTCGCATAGAATCCCGTCCCACCAAGCGGTCATTAGGGGAGTATATCTTTTATCTCGATATTGAAGGCAACCACGAAGATCCCAAAATTATTAATGCTCTTGATAACCTAACCCATCACACGGAAATTATTAAAATTTACGGCAGTTATTCGGTGTTATTGCTCAAAAAAACAGATATTGAACAACTCTAACAACTGTTAACGAGCTACTTAAGCACATCCTTGAGTGCTGTTCGTGCAGCTAAATGGTTACGAGTCGAGGTTAATATTTCCACCTCTCGCTGTAAACGCTCTTTGGTTTGTTGCATTTCCAAGAGTGCTTGTTGCTCCGTTGCTACCCCGTATAAGTTACCTGCTACCCAATAAGACAATTCTACAGGCAGTTCTGGTAAATCATCCGGTAGTTCAATTTTTTGATCCGTTAACTTAGCTGAAAGACGTACAACATCCTGTAATAACTGTCCAACTTCTTGACCCAGAGGGTAAAGGTTTTCGTCAGTTGGTTCGTCCTCAATCCACTCTACTAGGCCTACTCGATAAGGTTTTTCTCTGACATATTCAAGAACTCGGAATCTTTGTTGACCCATAGTTAAAACCTTCATGCGATCGTCAGGAAGACGTTGAAAACGCATTAACTCTGCACAAGATCCAACCTTGGAAATCTCCCCGTTAACAGGGTTAACCATAACCACACCAAAACGCCGATCCCCTTCTAGTATGGTGTTCATCATCATACGATAACGAAACTCAAAGATGTGCAGAGGAAGAGGACGACCAGGAAATAAAACAACTTCTGGTAAGGGAAAAATGGGGAGTTCTCGTACTGCAATGGAAGAAGATGTCATAGTGTTCAGGCGTGCGTCTTAGCATTTACTTAATACTTTAACCGATTTTTCTCAATTAAGTTATACCTTTTGGGCAAACAATTCTAGAAAATCCCTTGATTACTCCACTAAATACGGGGAAAGATTTGAGCAGACTGAGAAGCGATCGCTACTTGGACTTTCGTACCGATAGACAACTTGTTATATAAGGGAGTTCGCGCATAAATTTGGTCGCCGGAGGCAGTCTCTAGAGAGTAACGGTATTCTCTCCCCAAAAACTGGCGATCGCAAATAACCACTTTGCCGGTATCATCCTGTTTTAAGATAATATCTTCTTGTCTTACCATCAAATCTCCCTCAGAAACTGTCTCAGGGCAACACACAAGTTCCCATGTCCCTACTTCTGTAGTCCAGAGTTGCCCTTGTTTTTTGGCAGGAATAAAGTTAGCTTGGGTGACAAATTCCGCCACAAAACGAGAAGCAGGACGAGTGTAAATAGCTTCAGGAGTTCCTAGTTGTTCAATCTTTCCAGAACACATGACCGCAATGCGATCGCAGATAGCTAAAGCTTCTTCTTGATCGTGGGTCACAAAAATTGCGGTTATTCCCGTTGCTTTGAGAATTTGACGAATTTCTTGGCGTAGTTGGAGGCGTACCTGCACATCCAGGTTACTGAGGGGTTCATCGAGTAATATTAACGCTGGTTGAGGGGCTAGGGCGCGGGCTAAAGCAACCCGTTGTTGTTGTCCTCCGGAGAGTTGATGAGGATAGCGTTTTTCTAAATTTTCTAGTCTTATAAGGGTTAATACTTCCCTAATACGGTGTTTTATCTCTTTTTTACTTAATCGTCTCTTATTTAAGCCAAAGGCAATATTATTAGCGATATTTAGATGAGGAAACAGAGCATAATCTTGAAAAACCATTCCCGTGTTGCGTTTTTCCGGTGGAACTAACCAAGAAGCACTGGCGACCAAGTTTTCCCCTATTGTAATGGTTCCGTCCGAAGGTTGCTCAAATCCTGCAATCATACGTAAAAGAGTTGTTTTGCCACAACCAGATGGTCCTAATATGCCTAAAATTTCCCCAGAAGCTAACTGAAAGCTAACTCCATCAACTACCGAAACTGAATGATTAGCAAATTGTTTAATAACTTGATTAATCTGGAGAATAATTGAGTCTGTCATGTTGAGGAAAATTAGCTATTTTTAACTGACATCTTGTATCAGTACATAAAAACTTAAATTAGTCAGCAGTTCCTCACTCCGTTCCGGCGCTATCGCACAGCGTTCGGCTTTCAGCTAAGAGATGAAAGCGTTAAGCTTATGTTTAATCTCACTCACAGCATAAGACAGAGATTGATATGTTTCAACTGATGGCTGATAGCTGATAGCTGAACGCTTACAAACTAGCCAGTTTTATCGAAGCTGCAAGATGTGAGTTTAAGCTATCTTTGAAAAAAAATTGCCAGAATTATTTATGTCATCTACAGAGTACCACAGTTACAATTCTAATTCTGAAACCCCTAGTTTTGATACTATTTTAGTGCCGCAAGGGATGGAATACAAAACAGTCTGTCAAGGGATAGGAAAAAATTTAGCAAAACTAAATGTCATAGCAATTCCTGCTGGAATTCAACCCTTAACTAAATTTCTCAAACAATGGCAACAATTTCCCAATTTTTTTGATAAAGTCCCTCAAGGATTAATTTTGATGGGTTTGGGGGGGAGTTTATCTCTCAATTATTCTGTGGGGGAAATAATTTTGTACAAAAAGTGTGGCTCAATGGATGATGCTCAAAAAGATAAGTCAGAGTGCAATCAATTTTTAATTGACAAGTTACTGCAACGGTTAGGAAAGGAAACAATTATGGGGGAAGGAATAAGTAGCGATCGCATTATTTGTTCTGCGGATGAGAAGCTATCATTAGGGAAAAAATACCAAGCAGATGTAGTTGATATGGAAGGTTATGCTCTCTTAAATTGGAGTAACAAATTGGGTATTCCTGTGGCTATGATTAGGGTTATTAGTGACGGTTGTGAGCAAGATTTACCGGACTTAACAGAAGCTTTTGGGGAAAATGGAAACCTACAGCCTTTTATCTTAGCTCGTCAAATGTTAAAAAAACCCTCAAGTTCACTCCACTTAATTAGTAGTTCTTTAAAAAGTTTACAAGTATTAAAGCAAGTTGCTAATAAAATAGGCAAAGATTAGTATTCAATGATAACTGACTAATTCTAATTTCCATAACCGAACCACACCATCGTTGTCCCCAGATACTAAAAAAGAACCGTCTCCAGTGAAAGCAAGACCATTAATAGAATTAGTATGACCCTGAATTAATTGGCTTAATTTTCCTGAAATTAGATCCCAAATAGCAATCATCTGGTCTTTTCCTCCTGAAGCCAAATAATGACCATCCAAACTGAATGCGACAGAGTTAACATAATCAGTATGACCTTGAAAACAATGAATTTCTTTCCCAGAAATAATGTGCCAAACTCTAAGGGTTTTATCTTGACTAGCCGAAGCAATAAATTGACCATCCGGACTAAAAACTACTTCTTCTACACTATATTTATGACCTTCTAATTGTTGAACCTCTTGACCCGATAAAACTTCCCATATTTTAATTATTTTATCGTTGCCACAACTAGCAATTAATTGATTATTAGGACTGAAAGCAACCCCTTCGATATCATCTAAATGACCCTGCAAAATACGGGTGGGTTTACTATTACCTTTAAAATAAGACCAACCATTACTAATTTCCCAGAGACAAACGGTTTTATCCCAACCCCCAGACGCAACCCATTGACCATTGGGACTGACTGCAACACCACTAACCCAGTTTTGATGACCTTGTAAAATGCGCTTACATTTTCCTGTGTAAAGATCCCAAACTCTGACAGTTCCGTCCCAACTTCCAGAGACAAGATGTTGAGCGTCTCCACAAAACCCTAAACTAGAAACTGTACCTTCGTGACCTTCGAGACAACTTACTTCCCGTTGTTCAATGATATCCCAAAGATGTATAGTCCAGTCACCATAAGCGATGGCAACCCAACGACCATCTTTACTACAAGCCACATCGTACACCCAATTAGTATGTTTTTGCAGTTGTTTAATGGTTTTTCCTGTTTCCCTATCCCAGAGACGAATAGTATTGTCAGAGGATGCTGAGACTAGATAACGATCTTCGGGACAAAAAGCGATCGCTTGGATGCTATTATTATGACCTCGTAGTTGTTGAGTTTGTTCTGGTTTAGCCATAGACCAAATGCGAATAGTTTTATCATTAATTAGAGATGCAGAGGCTAAATGGTTGGCTTTTTTGTCAAAACTGAGTGCCTTTACCCAGTCCTGATGTCCTTCTAATACTTGTTGAGATTTACCAGAATTTACATCCCAAAGACGAATGGTTTTATCTCGTCCTCCCGAAACCAATAGTTTACTATCTGGGCTAAAGACTAAGCTTTCTACTGCGGTTTTGTGACCTTCTAAACACCGCCATTGTTCACCAGAAATAGCCTTCCAAATCCTCACAATTCCTATATAAGAACCAGTAGCAATAAATTGATTATTTTCGCTAAAAGCAACGGCGGTTATACCTCCCATTGGATCGGATAATTCGTGGCGTTTTCTTCCTGTTTTAATTTCCCAAACAATCAATGTTTCGTCGAGACTCCCTGAAAGTAATAAAGATCCATCTTTGTTAAAGCCTAAGTCGGTAATTCTTTTTGAATGGCCTTGTAATTGTCTTAAAAATTTTCCTTGGTTTAAATCCCATAAATAGATGCTTTGTTGCCAAGCTAAAGCTAATATCTCCTTGTTTTTACTAATGGAACCGCAGGAATTTGGACAATCAATTTTCCACTGGGTAACAGAGTTATTAAAATCGAATAAAGATGCTCCTCCTGCTTCTACTACTAACACTTGATTTTGATTCACAGGAATAACTTTTCTTAGACGACCTAACCCTAACTTGTGAGTCATACCTTGTTCTTTTAATAAAGGTAAAAAAAACTTTCCTTGTAAATTATTAACATTTTTTGGTCGCATTTTAACAGTATTTACTGATTTATCTTTTCGCAGTTCCCACCATTGGGATACGGTAGAACTTCGCTGATCTTGTTGAATTTTTAGGGCATCAACAATTAACATATCCCAAGGATGTTCTAATCCTTTAGGTTGCCAAATATCTGTTTCTAAAGCCCGTTTCATAGCTGGAGGTGGGAGTTTCCCTGTGAGTAGTTCATGCAGAATCATTCCTACTTCAAATAAATCGCTTTGCGCTCCAACTTTTCCCCCTGTCATAATTTCTGGTGCGGCATAAGATTCTGTAAAAGAACGGGTTTTTCTTCTCGTAGCATCACTGGCTAAAGTTGCCGCTCCAAAATCAATTAAAATCAGTTGATCTTCGGGGGTTAAAATCATATTTTCTGGCTTTAGATCCAGATGATAAATTCCTGCGGAATGAATGGTTGTTAGAGCATCAACTAATTGACCAATAATATTTTCTATTCTCTGAGTATCTAGTCTTTTTTCAGGTCGATTGTTTAATTCCTGAAGTAAGGTTTTTCCCTGTACCAAATCCATGACAATGTAAGCAGTGTCCCGTTCTTCAAATAAATCTCTTACCTTTACTACATTGGGATGATTTAACTTAGCTAATATTTGTCCTTCTTCTAAAAAACGATACAAATTTCTCTTATATCTCTCTCTATTTTTTTCAGGAATAATTAATAGTTTAGTTTCAGTATTTCGAGATACATATTCTAGAGGATAAAATTCTTTGATAGCAACAGGGTTTTTTAATGCGGTATGATAAGCTTTATACGTGATGCCAAAACTACCTTTTCCCATAGCGTTATCAATACAGTATGTATGCGATCGCAGTTGGGTTCCTTGGGGTAACACTTCTTGTAACAAAGATAAAACTTGCGCCCCACAATGAGGACAAATGTGAGTCGTATCAGGAATGTTCTCCAGATGGCAGTTCAAACAGCGCATTTATTTGCTTATTTATATAGTCTATTTTCATTGATTATTCTTTATTTATCCTATCTTTATTTGGAGATCATTAAAATCAGAAAAACCCACGGTTTATTGACCGTGGATTAGTTTGAACCGTAAAAAAACTTAATGATTAATCATGCAACTGGGGGAAGTTATCTCAGGGATATCTCGGATAAAATACTTCCCATGACACCATGACCATTTTGTGTCAAGTTTTATTTGGAGAATTAGCCATGAAATCAACTTCTATGCTGACAATGTTGACCCTTGGTTTAGTAATTACTTCTTCTGTAGGAATGGGAACTGTTAACGCTCAAATTATAGAACTTGGAGATGATGTTCGGGTTAATCTTTCTAATGAACGCCGTCGCCGCAACAGAACAAATGTGAGAGTTTATAGTAATAATGGCCGCTTAACCGTAGGGGTTGAAGAAGAAAGAAGACCCCAAACCAGAATTCGCATTAATGAGAGAAATGGCTCTCCTTCCCTTGATATTCGCCGAGAAAGACCTGTCCCAGAAGAAAGAATGAGAGTGTCTTTTCCTTTCTAATTACTCTTGCAGGCGACATTGCTTTACTAAACCGTCGAATCCTTCCCAAATTTGTTCATCAGATGCTTGAATCATCCCAAACATGAACTTAGTTTTTTCCTTGATTTCTAAGGTTAATAATTCTTCTGATGGTTCAAATTTATAGGCTAAAGTAGCAGCTATAGTACCATCAGAAATCATCGGTTGATTCCTAACTTTTAGCTCAACTTTACCTTGATTTTCTCCATGATAATCGGCCCATCCCTGTTCTGAACCATTGGAACTGGGAGGTTTTATACATTCGTTGAACTGCTTTGGATTGATATTCTCATATTTCTTCAATGACGTAGCAGATGCGGAGGAACTTAGAGTCATACCTAGTAAAAAAGTAGCTGTTGTTACATAAGCCAATAAATTATATGGCTTTCTTATTAATACTTTCATGACGTTTTGCTATGGAGTAAGTCTTTATGTTTGTAATGATAGCGGCAATAATTAAAAGTGGATTCATAAACAACAAAAATTTAAACAACGTTTAATATTTTGCCGAAATCAAAAAATATAAATTTAGTGAAAAATCCCAGAAATTGAAAATTTTTTTCGGTATTTTCCTAGGAAAAAGCTAAATTCTCTTGTAAAGAAACGATCGCATTAGCTCAGATTTATGGTTCAATAATTCTTGAGTAGTCTTGCTCAAGGAAAGCAAAATCATAAAAATGTTAGGATAAAATGCGATTTAACTCTGTTGACTGGCACAAAATAACCTGTGGTTACGTCAACAAGCTTGAAAGAAGGGAGACTGCGCCATGAACACCCTATTGCGTGACTGCTGGTATGTTGCCTTACCTGGAAAAGACCTCAAACCAGGCAAAATGGTGCATAGAAAAATGCTTGGGGAACCTATATTATTAGGACGACGTAAAGACGGGGAGGTGTTCGCCATGCGTAACATTTGCCCCCATCGAGGCATCCCTCTACAGTACGGGTGGATGGAAGGAAATGAGGTTTGTTGTTGTTATCATGGCTGGAGATTTAGCACCGAAGATGGTGGTTGTAAGGAAATTCCTTCTCTAACAGAACACGATAGCCTAGACATTAGTCGCATCCGAGTTCCCACATATCCCTGTCGAGAAGTACAAGGGAATATTTGGGTTTATTTTGCTAAAGATAATAAAAAAAAGATTGATCAGTCCCTTATTCCTCCCGTTCCCACTATTCCTGACTTTGGTAAAGTTACCCCAGGAGTCTCAGAAACTATCCATTTTGCTTGTCACATCGACCATGCCATAATTGGCCTGATGGACCCTGCTCATGGCCCCTATATTCATAGTTCCTGGTGGTGGCGTAGCGGCCCCCGTAAATTTCGTGTAAAAGAAAAGCAATACGAACCAGTTTTCCAAGGTTTTCGTCTAGTTCCCTACGATATGCCGGAGAGCGCGCGACCTTATAAGATATTAGGGGATAAAGTGTCCATTGAGATTGTATTTGAACTTCCCAGTGTTAGAACCGAAATACTAAGAGGCGATCGCTATTCTGCTTGCTTATTGACCACCATAACCCCTATCGATGAAACACAATGCGTGGCATTCCAGAGTATTTATTGGACAATTCCCTGGATGGGGGTGTTCAAGCCATTACTAAGTCTATTAACTCGTAAATTCTTGGCACAAGATCGAGATGTAGTCATTCAACAACAAGAAGGGTTAGCCTATAACCCTCCCTTAATGTTAATTGATGATGCGGATACCCAAGCTAAATGGTACTTTCGCATGAAATACGAGTACGAGAAAGCCCAAACAGAGAATAGACCCTTTGAAAATCCAGTAGAACCCAAAATACTACGTTGGAGGAGCTAACTCAGACTAAAATTATAGGGTCTGTGCAAAGGTCTTCCTTGAGACGATTTTTCGGCTAATCTAGAGATTATGAACTATAAAAAACCTTTGGCTTTAATGCTATCTTTGGGGACCATAGGAATTGCTATGTCCTTAAAATCGGTACTAGCACAAAATAATCCTCTCGAGTCCTACCGTTGGCAAAATCGACTTTTGTTGGTATTTGTTCCAAAGGTTAATGATGCTCGTTTAGCCTCCATCCAGCAAACACAATCTTCTCTTGAATGCGAGTTTAAGGATCGGGACTTGCTGTTGGGAATCTTCGCTAATGACGCTCGCAGTCGCATTGGAGAACGTAGTCTGTCCCCCTATGACGTGGCGGCACTGCGGGCAAAATATGGCATCCAAAGTCATCAGTTCGCAGTTATTTTGGTGGGAAAAGACGGACAACCTAAGTCTGAATTGTCCGAAGTTCCAGAAATTGAGCAAATTTTTGGGAAAATTGATTCTATGCCTATGCGTCAAGAGGAAATGTCTAAAAATCCCTCTCCTTGTCAGGGGTAAAAAATATCTATCTAAAGAATTTTCAAACGATCGCCATTTCTACTCCAGTAACATTCGTCGTTGCGACTCCTTTCTGTTGTCCAAAACCTCTTAACATGGGGTATCAACCTGATGATAATCTGTGAGGTTTTTGAGAAAAAATGAAAATAGTTTAAATTTTGATGAGATTATGATCCTAAATCCGCTTATTATCCTAGAGTAATATTTTTGCTCCTCCTGCCTCCTGACTCCTGACTCCTGCCTCCTGACTCCTGACTCCTGACTCCT
>NZ_JARVCN010000052.1:0-13041 GCF_038442745.1 Crocosphaera sp. Alani8 | reverse complement strand
ATGCTGATAAAACTATACCATAAAATATACAATTAATTCTGCTGACTTACTTACTATGGGCTAATGAAGATGTCTGTGCTCAGCAGTGCGGGAGCCCCGACAAGTTTGGCTATCAGAATGTTTGGAGATCCTCCAACACCATCAGAATCAAAGAATAAATTACCAGTTGCATTATCGTAAATAATCTTGTCACGAGCAATAAGGGAATCTAAGGCATTGGATGCAGTGTGAAACTCATTAGATAGTATTAAAGGGATTTAATTGAAGATTGCTGTGAAAAACGGGATGACACTTTTGGTAAAAATCACTATAATTGGTTTGAAAGAACAAAAATACAACAAATGTTAACGTTCAATCCCAGTTTAACCCCCTCACCCCAGGACAATAGCCTACTAACGGACTTGTATCAGTTAACCATGGCGGCTTGTTATGTAGGGGAAGGTATTGCCGAAAAGAGAGCCAGTTTTGAGCTATTTGTACGCAGCTTACCCGATAATTTTGGCTATTTAATTGCCATGGGACTAGCCCAAGGTTTACAGTATCTAGAAAACTGGCGCTTTACAGCAGAACAGATAGATTATCTGAAAAGTACAGGTATTTTTGACCATGTAACCCCTGAATTTTGGTCTTTGTTGCAAAATAAAGGCTTTACGGGAGACGTTTGGGCGGTTCCTGAAGGAACAGCTATCTTGCCCAACGAACCCTTACTACGGGTTGAAGCACCTCTATGGCAAGCCCAAATAGTAGAAACCTATCTCTTAAACACCATCAACTATCAAACCTTAATTGCAACCAGAGCGGCAAGAATGCGTGATGTGGCAGGGGATAAGGCAATTTTGTTAGAATTTGGCACAAGGCGCGCTTTTAGTCCTCAAGGAGCAATTTGGGCAGCTAGAGCGGCCTTGGGGGCAGGTTTCGATGCAACTTCTAATGTACTAGCCGCCAAGGAACTAAACCAACAACCCAGTGGCACTATGGCTCACGCATTAGTGATGGCGATAAAAGGTTTATCTGGTAGCGAAGATGAAGCATTTATGGCTTTTAATCGCTATTTTCCAGGATCTACCCTATTAATCGATACCTATGATACCATAAGCGCAGCCCAACAGTTAGCCGACAAAATGGCAACTGGTAAATTAGAGGTGAAGGGAGTTCGCTTGGACTCTGGAGACTTGGGGAGTTTATCCCAAAAAGTGCGATCGCTACTACCGACGGTGAACATTTTTGCCAGTGGGGACATTGATGAATGGGAGTTGGAACGGTTGCGAGCAGAAAACGCTAATATCGATGGTTATGGAGTGGGGACTCGTTTAGTAACGGGACAACCGATCAACGGAGTCTATAAATTAGTAGAAATAGACAACATTCCTACCATGAAACAATCTAGTCATAAGATGACTTATCCCGGCAGAAAACAGATATTTCGTCGCTATAATAACGGAATAATATCCAGCGATCGCTTAGCATTAGCAGATGAAACTATTCAATCAGGAGAAAAACCCTTACTAGAATTAGTTGTGAAAAAAGGTAAAGTCTTAAAAGAAAATGAATCTTTAGAAATTATTCGTCAACGAGTCAAAGCATCTCTTAAAAGTTTACCCAAAGACACTCATAAAATAACAGAACCTACACCTATTCAGGTGGATATTTCTCAACCATTGGAAATGTTACATAAATCTTTGATTGTTTGATTTTAGGATATAATTATATGACGAAAATTGCTTTATTTGGAACCAGTGCCGATCCACCAACAGCAGGTCATGAGTCTATTGTTCGTTGGTTATCGGAGCATTTTGATTATGTAGGAATTTGGGCTGCAGATAACCCTTATAAAAATCATCGAACCTCTCTAGATCATCGTATGGCGATGTTAAAGTTATTAATTGATAATATTAATGCTTCCAGCAATAACATTCATCTTTCTAAAAGTTTAAGCCATCGTCACAGTATAGTCAGTGTGGGTAAAGCTAAGGAGATATGGGGAGAAAATGCAGACTATTTTTTTGTTATTGGATCTGATTTAGTCAAGCAAATTTGTCAGTGGTATCGTATCAATGAATTATTGGCTGAAGTTTCCCTATTAATTGTTCCTCGTCCTGGTTATACTATTAAAGAATCTGACTTAAAAGGTTTAGAAGAAATAGGGGGAAAATACGAAATTGCCGACTTGAATGCGCCGGCTGTTTCCTCTACTGCTTACCGAAAACATGGTAATGAAAATGTTTTAATTCCCCCCATTCAAGATTACATTCATCAGGAAAAATTGTACGCATGAATTCAAAGAATAGTAAATCAACTTTGGACGACTTTAAGGTAGGAGTTGATAATGTTATTTTTTCCATTGATTCTATAGAAAATAGATTATTGGTCTTATTAGTTAAACGTCAAGAAAAACCATACATCAATCAGTGGGGTTTACCAGGAACTCTAGTAAGAAAAGGAGAATCTTTAGAAGTTGCGGCTGATCGTATTCTATCAGAAAAAATAGAGACTAATAATCTGTATCTGGAACAACTATATACCTTTGGTGGACCAGAAAGAGATCCCAGAGAATCACCGGACAGTTATGGGGTTCGTTATCTATCTGTTAGTTATTTTGCTTTAGTACGTTTTGAAGAAGCAAAATTAATTGCTAATCATCATCAAACTACTTGGTATATGATAGAGAAAGTTCCTGATTTAGCTTTTGATCATAACCTGATTTTAGAATATGGTTATCAACGACTCAAAAGTAAATTAGAATACAGTCCTATTGCTTTTGAAGTTTTACCAGAGATGTTTACTTTAAACGATTTATATCAATTTTATACTACTGTTTTAGGAGAAAAATTTGCCGATTATTCTAATTTTAGAACTCGTTTACTTAAGCTAGGTTTTTTAATAGATACCGAAGAAAAAGCATCAAGAGGTGCAGGAAGACCAGCTACACTATATCGCTTTGACTCCGAAGCATTTGCGCCCTTAAAAGATAAACCTTTCGTTTTTATTTAGCCCTTAGATTACTAAAAATTATTAGTACAATGAAAATTGCGATCGCTCAGCTTAACCCTATTATTGGTGATATCAGAAACAACGCAAACCATATTCATAAAGCTGCAAATATAGCAGTAGAAAGGGGGGCAAAATTATTATTAACACCTGAACTTTCGCTGTGTGGTTATCCGCCTAAAGATTTACTATTAAATGCTAGTTTTATTGATAATTTATGGACAGAAGTAGAGCAATTAGCTGAAAAAGTACCGAAAGATTTAGCTGTTCTCGTGGGAACTGTTGTTAAAAACAGTCATGCTTTTCTTGAAGGAGAAAAGTCTCTATTTAATAGTATTATTTTGATCGAAAATCAAACCATTAAACAAATTTTTCATAAACGACTTTTACCTACTTATGACGTTTTTGATGAAGATCGTTATTTTGAAGCAGGAAAAGAAAGCAATTATTTTCAATTATCGTCAAATGTTCCTAACGCTAAAGCTATTAAAATTGGCGTGACTGTGTGTGAAGATTTATGGAACGATGAAAAATTTTGGGGTAAACGAACCTATGAAAATAACCCTATACAAGACTTAGTTAAACACGGGGTTGATTTGGTAGTAAATTTATCTGCTTCTCCTTATAGTATTGGTAAACAAAAGATTAGAGAAGCAATGTTAAAACACAGTGCAAAATACTATAAGATACCGATTATTTATACCAACCAAGTAGGCGGAAATGATGACTTGATTTTTGATGGAAATAGTTTTGCTGTCAGCAGAAAAGGTGAAATTAGCTTACGCACCAAAGGGTATCAAACTGCAATAGAAGTTATTAACTACGATCAAAATAATGAAGACTTAGAAACCAGTTATGTTGCTCATTGTCTAGAAACGGAAGAAGAGGAAATCTGGTCATCTTTAGTGTTAGGATTAAAAGATTATGCTAGTAAATGTGGCTTTTCTAAAGCTATTTTAGGATTAAGTGGTGGTATTGATTCATCCTTAGTTGCAGCTATTGCAGCCGAAGCATTAGGAAAAGAAAATGTGTTAGGAATATTAATGCCTTCTCCCTACAGTTCGAGTCATTCTATTAGTGATGCAGAAACGTTAGTTAACAACTTAGGAATTAATAGTCAGACTTTAGCTATTGGAGATGTAATGAAAGCTTATGATTTACTGTTAGAACCTTTATTTAAAAATACAGAATTTGGAGTTGCTGAAGAAAATTTGCAATCGAGAATTCGTGGTAACTTATTAATGGCGATCGCTAATAAATTCGGACATCTATTATTATCAACCGGAAATAAATCAGAAATGGCAGTAGGTTACTGTACTTTATATGGGGATATGAATGGAGGTTTAGCGGTTATTTCAGACCTCCCTAAAACCCGTGTTTTTAGCCTTTGTGAGTGGTTAAATCGACATCAAGAGGTGATTCCTCATAATGTCATAATTAAACCCCCTAGTGCCGAATTAAAACCCGATCAACTGGATCAAGATTCCTTGCCACCTTATGATGTCTTAGACGCTATTTTAGACAGGTTAATTCATCGTCATCAATCTATCAAAGAAATTGTAGAAATGGGGTTCGATTATGATACAGTTTGTAAGATAGCAAAATTGGTTACACGTGCCGAATTTAAGCGCAAACAAGCTCCTCCAGGATTAAAAATAAGCGATCGTGCATTTGGAACAGGTTGGAGAATGCCTATTGCTAGTCGTCAGAAGTTAGATTAATGGGTTAATTATGTTTTTAAAAACAGTTTAATTTTACGCTCAAAGAAAATAAATTTGCCGATGGATGTAAAGTTAAATAATCCTCAGTTAAATACCATAAAAATCTTCATCTAATATTTGTTCTTGAGAAAAAAGACAAATTTTAGGATATTTACTTTCTTGAGGAATACGAACCTCAAACTTATCCAGTTGGCCCTCTTTGATAGCTATTTTTCTACCATCAGGATGAGCTTTTTTAATGGCAGTTTCTAGATAAGATTTAAGAGAAGGAGTATACCTTAAATTTTTCTGAACCCGTTGACGATGTTCAATAATAGAACGATACCAGCTATCTTTCATAAATGAGGGTGCATCATGTTGTACTTTCAGTTTGAGTAAATCAGCTAAGAGAATCATCAAATTACTTTCTAATGATCTTTTTTCTGATTTTCCCAACTCTGTTAATTCCTCAATTAAGTTATCAATATCTAAAGAGGAAAACTCACCCTTTTGTAATTGATAGATAGTTGTTTCTATCCATTTTTGAAAATCTTGATCGTATAGTGTTTTAGACATACCATTAATATTTTAAAATAATTAAAGGGCGATCGCTTGTTTTTCTAACCATAAAGCAAAGTCTGTGTTGTCAAGATTATTTGTTACTTTTTTCTTTTCTTATGTTTATAACTGATCATAGCATATTACTATTTAATGAAATATGGCTTATTTTTGTGCTATGATAAAGATTAATTAATTTATTTTGATAATTTACTGATGAGAAAAGTAATTATTTACCCTGGAGAAGACGGTTATTGGGTTGCTCAATGTCCTAGTTTACCTCCTTGTATTAGTCAAGGAAAAACTAAAGAAGAAGCGATCGCTAATATTAAAGAAGCAATAGAATTATATATTGAAGTTCTCCAAGAAGAAGGCCGTGTTATTCCTGAAGATAAAGTGGAGACATTAACGCTGACTATATGAGTAAATTACCTCAAATTTCAGGGAAAGAATGTATCAAAACATTAAAAAAAGTTGGGTTTTACATAAAGCGTCAAAAAGGTAGCCATATTATTCTCTATAGAGATGAACCTTTTACGGAAGTCGTTGTCCCTAATCATAAAAATATTGATAAAGGAACTCTAAGAGCTATTATTATACAGTCAAAGTTAGAAGTGGATGAATTTATAGAATTATATAAGAGTAAATAGTTAAAATAATTCAATTTTTCAGGGCGATCGCCTGTTTATCTAACCATAAACCAAAATCTATTTCATAAAGATTAGTTTTCACTTTCTTCTCTTTCTATTTTCATCACTGATCAATCATAAACAAATAAGGTGGGCAATGCCCACCCCACAAATATTAATTAGTACGGAACCTGGCTAATTCTTTGCCGGTCTTAGCATCATGAGCATGAACCGTACAGACCAAACAAGAATCAAAAGAACGCGCCACATGACCCACTTCTACAGGGTTGGTGCTATCTTCGATGGGAATACCCACTAACGCCTCTTCAATGGGTCCTCTGGTATGATTTCCATCCCTTGGTCCTACGTTCCAGGTGGTGGGTGCAATCACTTGGTAGTTCTTGATTTTACCCTTTTCTACTTCCACCCAATGACATAATGCGCCACGACTTGCTTCCGTACCACCCCAACCGCGGCCGTCTTTTTCCGTGGGTTTAATATACCAAGGTTCGTTTAACTTAAACTCACGCAGACATCTTTCTACCTCCCGATACAGTTTCACAGATTCGTGCATCCGTGCAAACTCACGAAGATGGATGCTAGGACCACCCATTTTCTTGAACATATCCAAGATCAAACCGTCGTAGTGTTGCCAACTTTCTCCATGTTTGCCACCAGCAACTAACTGACGGGCAAGAGAACCCACTTCCATACGGCCTAAGTCCTTATGAGAAACAGCAGTGGCCCAGGAATATTTACCCTCATAGTCGTTGGTATTGAGATGCTTAGGATGAGTGGTGCGATCGAAAGGATGAACATCTGCGGTTCCTTCTTCGTACCAAGCGTGGCTAGTATTTTCCCGTGTGAAGGTATGATCTACCATGTGATGTTGATCGGTGAAGCTATCGTAAACACCACCTTTCATGATCACCGCAGCATTTCGACCTTCAACAGTGGGTTTTTGATATCTATCTTCGTGGGGAAGATAACCCCAAGTTAAATAACGGCCAGGACCACCACCATACTTATCTAAACCGATATCTAACCCCATACGCCAATAAAAACCGAGATCAGAGTTAGCGTGGTTAGGACTCTCATCCAACCATTCTAAAAAGTCTTCATAAGTTTGGATCTCTTCGTATCTTTCTAAGGAACATCCTAACCACACCGGTTCTAACCAGTTGGTGCGGAAATATTCCATAATCCCCCAACCTCTAGTAATATCGGTTAAAGTGGGCGCACACATCACACCACCCGGAACCATGTAACTAGAATGGGGCCATTGTCCCCCAAATAAAGCGTATAATTCTACGGGTTTAGCAGAGGTGGTAATAGCTAGTTCATAAGAAGTTCCGGTAAATGCACCAAAACGTTTACACGCTTCTTCGTAAAAAGGACTATTTTTGTACTTTTTATTAGTTAAGTCGATCGCATATAAGGCATAAAAATGTCTGGGATGACTTTGAACTGTCTCCACCAATTGACCCAAATTTCTTGCTAAAATAGCGTTACGAGGTACTTCTGTTTCCCAGGCCGTATCCAAAGCCCAAGAAGCACAAGTTAGGTGAGACGCGCCACAAATACCACAGATACGGGGGGTAACAATAAGTCCTGCTTGGGGATCTTTCCCTTTTAAAATCACCTCGAAACCCCGAAATAACTCGGCTTTCGTCCAAGCATTCACCACCTGGCCATCTTCAATATCAACCCTAACATCTAAGTCCCCCTCAACTCTCCCCACTGGGGATATTTCTAGTTTTTGTACTGCCATAGTATTTCTCTCAAGAATGGTCAAATATTCGATAAAGTAGGGGTGAACGGCCGTTCGCCCCTACGGATGGTTAAACAGTGAAAAAGTCTTCACTGGCCCAAGAAGGACTTGCATCTTTAGAAACAACCGTCATCAACGCATAATCTTTCTTATTAATACCAGAGGGTAACTCTTTCGGTACACCCATTACGGTTTGCGTTTTAAATACCGTTCCTGGTTTAAGATCATGGAAAGGAAACTCCGGTTCCGTACACCCTAAACAGGGCATACCTGCACGGGTTTTTGAGGATACTCTATTCCACAAGATACGGTTACAGGAAGAGTGAGTCATGGGACCACGACATCCCATATCGTAGAATAGACATCCAGTACGTTGTCCGAAGTCCTGGGTGGTTGCTTTATAGGAAAAGTGCATATTCCTGGTACAACCCGTCTGGGTAAAGCTGCGGAAGAAGGTTTGGGGACGATGAAACTCATCTAGGGTGAGATCCCCCACTCTTCCTGTGGCCACTGCTACCAATATTTGCGAGATCCAGTCAGGGTGCGACGGACAACCTGGTATATTGATAACAGGTAGGCCAGCTTGGGACACATAATCAGCCCCTAAAAAGCCTCCTTTATCCCGTTTGAGGAACTGTACCCCAACGGACTCACTAGGGTTGGGTTCCATGGCAGGAATACCGCCATAAGTGGCGCAGTCTCCCACTGCAACCACAAACCCTGCTACTTTGGATAACTCTGTAAACCAGTCTTTCATGGGACGACCAGCAAAACGGTTCCATTCTCCTGTCCCGTTGGGTGCGTTGACGACGCTTCCCTCATAAACTAAGATATCTACAGGAACTTTTCCACTAACACAGTCCCGTAGTAATTGTTGTAATTCATCACCTAATTGTAAACCAAGGGATGGATGCCATAAAACATTAATCCCAAAGTCGGTAATTAAGTCTACCACGGTGGGTTCTTCTGCGTTTAGGAAAGATATCGTATTCCCAGAACAGGCACCACCTTGCAGCCAAAGAACATTAGCCATAGACTCTCTCGGATGGGTTTTCAGTTAATTATGCTCTAATTTTAATGGTTTCTTGGCATGATTTAAGCTTTATTTAATTGTTATTTGAATAAATTTTAACACTGTAAATTTTCTTATTATTTCTCTATATGTCATTCAGTATTTTAACTTTACTAATGTCATCAAATCATGACATTACGACTTGTACTCAACAATATTTTCAGATTGAATATTGAAAAGATTTTTACTAATTTAAACGATTATGATTAAAAGTCCTTTGCGTTATCCTGGAGGAAAATCGAGAGCTATTAAACAAATACAAGGGCAATTTCCCGATAAATTTAACTTTTCTGAATATCGAGAACCCTTTGTAGGTGGTGGTTCAATGTTTATTTACCTCAAACAAGTTTACCCTAATATTGATATTTGGATCAATGATTTAAACCCAGAATTATACCTATTTTGGAAAGTAGCACAATCTGACTTAAAAAAATTAGTTACTAAACTTAGAGAGATTAGAAAAGAGAGAACAGACGGAAAAGAATTATTTAAACAATTACGTCAAGTTGATGTGGAGAAAAAATCAGATTTTGAGAGGGCAGTTCGTTTTTTTATTTTAAATAGAATTACTTTTTCAGGAACCATTGAATCAGGAGGTTACTCAGAAAAATCCTTTCAGACAAGATTTACAGAATCATCTATTGATCGCTTAGAAAAATTGGCTCATATTCTGCCAGGAATTCGTATTACAAACCTAGATTATCAAGAGGTTATTAAAGAAGATAGAGATAAAAGTTTCATCTTTTTAGATCCCCCATATCTAACTGCAACAAAATCAAAACTATATGGAAAAGATGGTAATTTACATACCTCATTTAATCACCAAGAATTTGCCGAAACAATGAAAAAATGTCAGCATCAATGGTTAATTACTTATGATGATTCTCAAGAAATCAGGGAATATTTCCAAGATTTTAATATTATCCCTTGGAATTTACAATATGGTATGAATAATTATAAACAAGGAAAAGCAGAAAAAGGACAAGAAATTTTTGTCAGAAACTATAGCATAAATCTGGAATCGAAAAGCAAACAACTTTCTTTAAATCTGAATATTTGAAAATTCAGAAAAAAGATCCGAATAAAAATAGAAATGTATAGAAAAAATGGATAAAGTTAACAGTCCACTATCCATTTTTAACGCTTCTCTCTACTGTTGAAAAACGAATCTAACTTTTTGTACCCCTTCTATCATTTGTAAACCAAACTGGCCAGAAGTAAATTCTTCTAAGTTTAAATATCTGTTCATTTGTGTAGCGAAGTCTTGTAAATTAATTACTTCTTTTTCTTCACTATTCCAAGGAATAGGAGAGATTAAAAACTTATCCATTAATTCTCCGTTTTCATCTCGTAGGTTTTTTGACCATTCAGGAGAGTCTTTTGTAGGTGCATCTAAACCGAAGTGCATGGACTCAGGTTTGAGGTGAATATCAACGGTTTTAACTTCCCCTTCAAATAAACAAATTAACACATCTTTTGCTAGATTTTCCATCCTTAATAGGGGTAAAAGTTGACCTTCTGTGGGGTCAATGGAATCTAAATCTCCTACTGCAGTATCGTATCCATCAACCAGTAAACCTGGCCAACCAGAAACCACTTGCGATCGCATAATAATTCCAGTAATGGTTTTATTTTGTGCTTGAAGAAAGTCGTTAAGTTTTGTTATTTGACCATCATCTAATAGATCACCACTGGTAACACGACCAATACTAAATGCACCATCTTGTAAACAGTCAACCCAAACTGAATCTAAACAGAAGAAACGGATAGATTCTGGAGGTAATAAACGCTCGTCTGGGACTAAATAATTGAAGGGAATACCTTGTAATAATCCTAACCCTTGAAACCATAGTTTGAGTGCATCTGGGATAAATTTTGTTTCACTGGTTGGAGGGTTAATTAAGGGTAACTGAATCTCTTGTTGTTGCAGTCGTTTGATAACTTGGACTACTTCTCTTTTCCAGTTAAAAAGCTGAACCGCTAATCCTTGATTTTCTAACATTAACATTCGACCCAGTTGCCAAGCAGCAGAATAGGAAATATCGAACATTCCAATATTAGAATCATAGCGCAATAATTGATCCGATGCTTTAACAGGAAATTGATAGGTTGCTTGTTCTTGAACATTAAAATTAGTGGTCAAAGGACTACGATACCATGAATAGGTTTTACTACCTTTTCGTAAAGAGTGGGGAACAGTAACATAGCCTTTTTTTAAGTATGCTTCTGCTTGTAAATTCTCACTTTGAGGAAGTCTTGGAGTAGAAGGATTATGATTTAGTCGTTGTAGTAATTGAGTGAAACTTTGAGCAGGATCAATACAAGAAAGTTCCCAACTAGCTAAACTAACAAAGCGGATATAATCATCATCTCCTGCATTTTGATAATCAAAATTATTCCCATTACTATCAGGATAACGCCCTTCTATAGATACTAAATAAACTGTACTTTTACCGTTAGCTTCAGGAAGACGATTACTAATAATAGTAGAATATTCTTCCTCTGTTGTCTGTGGATTTTCCTCTGTTTTTCCCTTACGAACATGAGAAGTATAAGATAGATCAGAGTAAGTAGGTAAAATATCAACTAAATATTTCTTTTTAACATCAATGACTGTTACTTGTTGATCTAGAGTTTGTCCTAATTCTAGTTCCATATCCGTTGGATATTTAATATTAGAATTGTTATTTGTGGTAGCAATTAATTCTGAAAGGGTGATATTTTTTGTTTTCGGTGTATCATCTTCATTGTCGTCAAAATCACTTTCTCGGAATAATAATAAAATCAACCAAGGTAAACTTTTTTCTGTTGTTCCAGGGTAACGTTCCCAAGGTAAGGTACTGCGTTTAAAGGTGATATGAGGCAAAACATTAGAATGTTCTCCTAAACTTTCTAGGGGAGGAAAAACGGCATAAATATCATTAGGAGGTAAAGGACCAAAGCGTTCACCTTGAACAGCAAAAGTTAGTTCTCTGCTATAGGTTTTACCTTCACTTCCTTCAATTCTATTTTGAGTATCTTTGATGGTTTGTTCAACTTTGAGATGATAAGTTCCACTTTCTAATGCAGGTTGGTGGAATTGGATAAATTGAACTTGTCCTTTTTCTTGGGTAGGCATATAAATGAATCCTTTTTTGTTAGTTTGTATTGTTAATTTTTAGGTTGTTTTAGCAGTAGCTTAACCCAATAAAAAGTTAATTTATTTTTGGGTTTTTGCTACTCACAAAAACTTTTAAAACAACTCCTTTCGGATGAATAATACACGAATCCATTCATAGTCTTCAGTTTGCTTTTCTATGTCCGCAGTTATTACCCACTTTTTGATATTATTATCAGAAGGATCTTCTGCCTCATAAGCATACACAGAAAAACCAGCCCATTCACGTTTTCCATCTGTAGAAACATCAAACCCAACCACTGCTGCAAACCATTCCGAACATTTATATTGTGTCCATCCAGTTGATAAATACTCATATTTTATGACAGGGTAACCATTAATGCGGATTTTCCCATCATGGGTCAACTCTAAAGCATTCCGAATACTTCCATTATTTTGAGTTCTGAATTGAAGATTAATATTCGTACTACTTGAATCATCCCTTGCTTGAACATAAGCTGTTCCACTGTATCTATCTCCTTCGTTAGCATGAAGCCAGATATGCCCTTTTCCATAATAATCTCCTGTAACATTTAATTGACCGTTAATTAAAGTGTTACCTTGAACATCTAATTTTTTAGAAGGAGAAGTCGTTCCAATCCCCAGATTACCTGTAATTAAAGTATCACCTTGAATATCTAACTTAGCTGATGGAGAGGCAGTTCCAATACCTACATTTCCATTATTAATTGCCATTTGTACTTCTCCCCCACCGGCGTTTAAAGGACTACCATCATGAGTACCCCCTTTATACCAACCAAAATTTTGAGAAGTTCGGAAATAAGTTGTAGAACCCTGGATACCAATTGCATGGTCTGAACTCCATAAATTAATCCTTTGTCCCTCACGATTGCTAAAGTTTAAATCACCTGAATTGATGTTAAGATTACCAACTGAAGTTAACTCCATTAAAGGATTAGATTCATCTTTTTTGAAAAACTTAACTGATGAATTATCGTTAGTCTTATCAACATCAGAACGAAAAATAAGAGTTCCTGTATGTTGAATTTCCCCAGGTGAATCTAAACTAATACCATCTTTAACTATGAGTAGTCCATCTAGCTCTTTTGTCGTTCCCATGCGGACTTTATTATCAAAAACTAAGGGAGCTTTTTGAAGCTTCTCAAAAAGTCTGGGGGGACTCGCCGAAAGTTAGGGGACAAAGA
>NZ_JARVCN010000051.1:0-13246 GCF_038442745.1 Crocosphaera sp. Alani8 | reverse complement strand
TCTAGATTTACTATTCTTTCATTTTCTCACACCTCATTCCTGATTGCTATATCTAGCATAGTTTTTACTAAAGGTTGATAATGCTATTAACCTGAGTTCGACATAAGAAAATTAATAAAAAATTTGTGAATTTTAGGAGTTTAAAACACCTATCACTTCGTCAAAAAAAACTTTAACTCCTAACACCGAACTCAGGTCATTATACCCTTATGGATGAAGTTGACACTTTTATCGAACTAGAAAAGATAAATAACTTAGGTGGCACTTGCTTCTATTTCTTCTGGTTTAGATACTTTTAATTGTATCCATGATGTAACAATGTGACTTAGTAAACCAATTGGCCCTGCTAATAAACATAAAATCAGAGAATGAATTGTAAAAATACCTTTTTCTCTTCCTTCTAAATAAATGTAACGACCCGTAAACAAATCTAAGACAATAAAATGTATCCATCCCGTCAACATTACTGGTTCTTGACTAAAAAGTTGAGCCAGAACTGGTAAAGTAGGATTAGAGAATGCTTCAACGGAATCTGGATCAAGACTACCAGCAAAAAGATAAATATATAATCCCGCTAAAGGAACAAAAGGAAGATAGGAAGACATGATTTTCTGTGTCATTCCCCATTTAGGTAAAATAACCATTAATAACCAAAACGGCAAGGCGTAAAAGTTAGCAATGTTAAACAAAAGACTTAAATCAATCATTTTAAATTTTCCTTAAGAAAGTTAAATTTTCACTCTTTCAGTGTAACTTATCTCGATTAATAGCGTTATCATAATACTGAACGCAAAATTTTGTGCTGCTATCAATTGTCTTGGTACAAACACAAAGTTTAATCGCTCAATTTTGTTATGTCTTCTAGCTATGTTTTCATGGTGAGTCCAGCCTTACTTTGGTTGATTGCCGGTGCCTTACTCTGTTTATCTGAAGCGATTTTTCCGGTTGCTTTCGTTGCCTTTATGATGGGAATTAGTGCAATTATCGTCGCTGCGATCGCCTTAGTAATTCCTTATTTTCCCCTACAGGTCATTTTTTGGTTAGGTTTGTCAACCCTTTCAATTGTAGGCTCTAGGAGCTTTATTCCGAAAAAAAAGTCATTAAACTCCATAGTTGGTGATGCGCAAGAAGGAGAAACCTTAACTGAAATTTCCCCAGGTAAGACAGGAAGAGTCCTCTATGAAGGTAATTCCTGGCAGGCAGTTTGTGCCGATCATACGATGTTAATTTTACCCCGTCAAAAAGTATATATTGTTAACAGAAAAGGCAATACTTTGATAGTTTTACCAGAATTTCTTCTTGGTTCTTCAGATTTATAAAAATAGATTTGTTACACTAAAGGTAATGGTTGTTAAGGAGTTCTAAAAATGGGACAATTCTTTTTCTTTGTAATTTTAATTTTGGGTGGTTCAACAGCTTTTGGAACGGTCAAAATTGTTAATGAAAAAAACGAGTATTTAGTAGAAAGATTAGGCAGCTATAATAAAAAGTTAAGTCCAGGATTGAACTTTGTTGTTCCTTTCGTAGATCGAGTGGTGTACAGAGAAACAACTCGAGAGAAAGTCATAGATATCCCTCCTCAGTCTTGCATTACTAAAGACAATGTTTCCATCACCGTTGATGCAGTGGTTTACTGGCGAATTATGGATATGGAGAGAGCATACTATAAAGTAGAAAACCTACAAACTGCTATGGTTAACCTAGTCCTAACACAAATTCGCTCAGAAATTGGGAAATTAGAACTAGACCAAACTTTCACAGCGAGAACAGAAATTAACGAGATATTATTGAGGGAATTAGACATAGCTACCGATCCTTGGGGAGTGAAAGTAACTCGTGTAGAATTAAGGGATATTATGCCCTCAAAAGCAGTACAAGATTCTATGGAATTACAGATGGCTGCAGAACGGAAGAAACGGGCAGCTATTCTAACATCTGAAGGGGAAAGAGATTCAGCCATTAACTCAGCACAAGGTAAAGCAGAGTCTAAGATTTTAGAAGCAGAAGCTCAAAAAAAAGCCGAAATTTTACGTGCTGAAGCTGAACGTCAACAACAAATATTAAAAGCAGAAGCTGTGGCTAAAGCCATTGATATCCTGACAGAAAAGCTAAAAACTGATCCTAATGCTGGCGAAGCCTTACAATTCCTATTAGCTCAAAACTACCTAGATATGGGGGTTAAAATTGGCAGTAGCGATAGCAGTAAAATCATGTTCATGGACCCGCGAAATATCATGTCTACCATAGAAGGAGTAAGATCAGTTGTTGGGTTTCAAGGGGATGAATACCAAAGTTTAACCGAAGACTTAGACCAGATTAAAAGAAATTTTTCCGATTAAGGTAGTAAGAAGTGCCAGACTAAAGTTCAGCTTTAAATAATTCTAAGACTTTTTGCCAAGCATCCTCTGCCGCTTCTCCATTGTAACTACCTCGTTTATCGCAGAAAAATCCGTGATCTGCTCCCTGGTAGCGAAATACTTGGTGGGGAATCTCGTTATCTTGTAAAGCTTTCTCGATTGTATCAACTTGTTCTTGAGGAATACTTTTATCTTCGGTGCCAAAGAAGGCGTATAGTTTGCCGTTAATATCTGCAGTAGAGTCCACCGTCGCTTTGCCTTCCTCCCCTGGTTTCCAGTTAGCAATTCCCGCACCATAAAACGAAGCAGTGGCTTTGATTTCTGGTAAAACAGAAACTAAATATACCACATGACCTCCAAAGCAAAAACCGATAGTCCCTACTCCTGTTTTTTTGACTTGAGGTAAGGTGTAAAGATAATCGATGGTGGCTCGAATATCCGACAACAATTCATCCGCTTTGGTTTGATTTTTGTACTTTCTGCCGATCTCGATCGCCTCGGCAGTGTAACCGGTTTCAAAACCAGGATTAAGCCGTTGATAAATAGCAGGAGCAACAGCAACCCATCCTGCTTCCGCAAAACGCCTAGTAACATCGCGAATATGGTCATTGACCCCGAAAATTTCTTGAACAACAATCACTGCAGGAAAGACACCCTCTTCCTTTGGCATAGCTAAATAACTATCAATATTTAAGCCACCATTTTCGATAACAACGGTTTCTGTTGTAATGTTTAACTGTGTCATTTTTAGTTTAGGGTTTTCTCCCTATATCTGATAACTTCTACCACCCCTGTACCTCACAAGTATGAGAACTGCTATAAGCTGAGTTTTGTGGGTTTAGCCTCCGCCTATGGTATCATGAACACTTAGCAGAAATATAGTCATATTGGTTCGACCTCCTAATGGTACAGTCATGATTGACTATGCTCTTATAAACTATGTACCCAAGATTACTCCATCGAGACAGGTTTGAAACTTGCCTCAAATTTCACCATTGAATTGCCTTCTGTATGCTCGATCCCCTAAGCTTAGGATAATAATATTCAGGAGATAAATAATTATGGCTACCCAAAAAACCGCAACTAACGGCACTCAAACCCCAGAAAGTCAGAAGACTACAACCGCTAGTAAAACCAGCACTCGTAGTAAAGCCTCTACTGCCACAGAAGAAAAGCAAAGTAGTGCCTTATCTGTTAAGGAAAAAACTAGTAAAACCGCGCAGGGGATTCAACTAATCACCGAACCCGGTCTTCTTCCAGGAAATCGCCCCGTAGAAGCCAGTCACCTCAAGGTAGTCAGTACCTACAAGTCCGTTGGTGCGGCTCGTCCCGTTGTGGCCGGTGAGATGGAAATTTCTAGTACCTTAACCATATCCGGACAAAGACCGATTATGGTTAGTCATTTACAAGTAAGTGAGACGTACACTGTCATGGGGAACCGTCCCGTTGCTCCCAATGATGTCGACGATCCTGCCTTATTGATGGGCTATCTTGATTAATTATAGTTTTCAGTAATCTTATTAAAAATCCCAGGTGTTGAGAAAATACCTGGGTTTATTGTTTAATCTTTAACCTTAAAAACCGAGATTTCTGTTTGTAAACTTTGGGCTGCATCGTTTAACCTTTCTAGAACAATATGAGTGTCGTGTAGAGAATAAGCGGTTTGTTCTGATCCCTCGCTCAACTGTTCCATCGATTCACGAATATGTTGCGCGCTACGGGATTGTTCCTCCATACTTTTACTCACTAACTCGAAGCGAGGGGTAATACTTTGAACCTGTTCGATTACTTGGGCAATTTGATGACTAATGTTGCCCACATCCTGAACGCTACTGCTCACTTCTTTGTTAAATTTATCCATTTCCATTACCCCAGTAGAAACCGCAGATTGCATTTCTTTGACCATCTGTTCGATTTCTAGGGTAGCTACCGCAGTTTGGTCTGCTAAACGACGAATTTCTCTGGCAACCACAGCAAAACCTGCCCCATATTCCCCTGCTTTTTCTGCTTCAATGGCTGCATTCAGCGACAATAAATTGGTTTGATCCGCTACTTTAGTAATTGTTAAGACGACGCTATTGATATTGTGGGCTTTTTCGCTCATAACCCCCAACTTGGAAGCGATAGAAGTAGTTGCTTCTGCTAGTTGGCGCATAGTGGTTTCCATTCTTCCAAGATCGTCTTGACCTTGATTAGCTGCTGTGGCCGTACTTTGAGAAAGTTCGGTAATTTGTTCCATAGTGTTAACCAATTCTTCGGAGGTATTAGCAATTTCCTGAGCGGTAGTTGTTACCTCATTGGTAGACGCAATTTGTTCGGTTAAAGTAGCCTCTAATTGTTTTCGGGAGGCGGCCATTTGTGTGGTGGAACTGGTGATGGCAATGCCAGATTGTTGGACTTTAGAAATCAGGGAATTGAGGTTATAAATCATGATTTTCAAAGCTTCTAAGAGTTGTCCAATTTCGTCGTTAGAAACAACTTCTACTTCTCCTGTTAGATTGCCATTAGAAACTTCGTCTGCCAGTTGAACCGCTTGTCCCAAAGAGCGAGTAATAGTGCGAGTAATCCAGTAACCTAAACTTAAGATGGTAATAATGCCAATAACAAACGTAAACGAAACAATGTTTACTGTATTTTGTTGGTGCTGCCTAGCTACCTTAGCAGAAGCCTGGGATATACTGACTACCTGATTAACTAGGGAAATATTTTTGTCTTTCAATCCATCCTGGGAAGCCTGAACTCTGGTGCCAATATTTCTGGCTGCGGTGATGTCATTCTCATTAATTAGACTAAATACTTCTTCTGCTTCGGTGTTATAAGTAATGTGAGCTTGTTCGTAATCATTTAAGCTGCTGGCGATCGCTTGAACGTCCATTCTCTCTTTTTCGGTGTCGGCAATGTCTATTTGTTTGCGAATTAGACTTTGAGAAGACTCGATGGCAGTACGAACCCGACTTTGATTGTTGAGAAAGTTGGTTCGAGATTGATTAAAATTGGTTTTATTGCCGGGGTTGTCGAGACTATTAACCCCAGCGATGTAAGCTTTTTCGAAGTTAAGAACTTGCTCGAGTTGATTTTCCTGCATTTGGATCAAATTTTGAATTAAAGAAAGATCCTCTTCTGACATTTGTCTAACTTCGGCGTACAATTTGGACATTCCTATCCAGGTAGCAATGGCACCGACTCCCATAATTACGGCAGAAAATATCAATAACCCTAATAATTTAGCTTCGATAGTCATCGATTTGTAAAATTTCATCATATCAACCTTGAAGATTGTCTAATCGTTGAATGCGACTTTTTAGGACAGCTGCCCCTTGTCTATCTCCTTGATTCTCCCGCAGTAAAACTAGATGAACTAAGGCTTTGCGATAATTGGGCCGAAGGTAGAGAGCTTTTTGGAAGCATCTTTGGGCTTCTTCTAGATCGTCCTTGGCTTGAGAAATTTCCCCTAACAGTAAATAACCCTCAGCATCAATGGGATTTTCTTGGAGATGAGTTTGACAAAACTGCACTGCTTCTTCTAATCTTCCCTGATTAGCGAATTGTTGTGCCATTTGTAAAGAAGAAACTTGAATTTTTTTTGCTTCTGGTTTTCCGAAGGAGGGGGACGGTGTTTTTTTCAGTGGAAATTTTTGGCTAGATTGAGGGTTTTGAGGGGATTTTTGGCAGTTTTTTTGGTAGGCAAAAGCGGAGGGGTGAGACATGAAGGAAAAATTGGGAGATTGAATTAGGGGGGTTTCTACCGCACCGACGAATAACAAACCCCCGTCCCAGAGGAGATTTTCTAAAATTTTGAGGACACGATTACGGGCAGCCTCGTCTAAATAAATTAGTAAATGACGACAAAAAATTACATGATAGGGGGGATGATTGGGTGACCAGGCAGATAGTAAATTTTTTGTAGAAAACTTGACTTGATTACGAATTGATGTACGAACTTTGTAGCGATCTTCTTCAACCTCGAAGAATTGCTTATAGTTTACTTTATCGTGGGAACGGAAAGAGTTTTTTCTATAAATACCTTTTTTGGCGATGTCTAACCCTATCTGACTGATATCCATCCCTTCTACCACAAATTGCTGGGAGGTTAGAGGGGAATTGAGTAAAGTCATCGCAATGGAGTAAGGTTCCTCTCCGGTTGAGCAGGGAACACTCAGTATTCTGAGGGTGTCTCCAGAACTGGAGGGAAGCCATTGGGTTTGAACATATTTACGTAATAAGGAGAACGCCTCTCGATGGCGAAAAAACCAAGTTTCTCCGATAACAATTTCCTCCACCAATTCTTGAAATTCGGAGGCTGAGGATTGTAATTTTTTTAAGTAATCTGATACTTTTTGCAGGCCACAGGCTTTTTGACGGTTATTTACCGCCTTAATTAATTGACGTTGCCCAATTTTATCTGGACCGAGGCCGATTCTTTTACTTAGTAAATTTTCAATCCCTTTATAGTCTTGATTCATGGTTTTTGTGAGCTTAAAACCTTTTTCCTTTACTCATGATGTCGAACTCAGGTGGGAAGATTTAACTCGTCTGTGTCTTATGTTCATTATCCCCTATATCTAGCATAAGCTCCGGTCAGTTCTTTGAACAAGAACTTGACTAGCTTATCTTCAACTCTTACCTTCTGCTACAACGTGAGTTCGACACAAGGGAATTTATTTATTAGTTCTTAGAATGCGATGCTCTTCTCGGAACCTCATAAGTCAGGAAATCACGGGCTAAAATGGTGTTCGGGAAAATTGCCTTTGCTTCGTATAATAAATCGTCCAATTGCAGGTTATTTCCTGGTGCATAACGGGGGCTAAAATGGGTCATGATTAATTGTTTAACCTGTGCAGCTAAAGCGACCTGTGCCGCCATTGTGGAGGTAGAATGAAGCCGCTCAAAAGCTAGTTGAGCATCTTGGTGGGCAAAAGTTGCTTCGTGAATCAACACATCAGCATCTTCGGATAATGCGATCGCTTCTTCACAAAATACTGTGTCTGTGCAGTAGATTACTTTTCTTCCGCTTTCTCTTTCACCACACAAGTCTTGTCCTCGAATACGACGACCATCTTCTAGGGTAACTGTTTTCCCTTGTTTAAGTTCCCCATAAACTGGCCCTGGGGGAATATTCAAAGCTTTGGCTTTTTCCACATTAAAGCGTCCTGGACGGTCTTTTTCTGCAATACGATATCCATAAGCAGGAATACGGTGTTTAAGGGGACGACAACTCACCTCAAACTCTTTATCTTCATAGAGGATACCAGGATGGATAGGATAGACGCGAATATGACTAGCTAACTTAAAATGGGAGTATTTAGCGCAACCGTGCAAATAATCTTTTAATTCTGGGGGTCCGTAAATTTCCATAGGTTGGCCGCTTCCTGCTAATCCAGAACTGGCCAATAATCCTGTCAACCCATAAATGTGATCTCCGTGCATGTGGGTGACAAAAATGCGAGTAATTTGCGATATTTTAACGTCGCTGCGTAATAATTGATGCTGGGTTCCTTCTCCGCAGTCAAATAACCAAACTTCCCCCCGTTGAGGTAGTTTTAAGGCTACACTTGACACATTACGGAATCTTGTTGGCACTCCAGAACTGGTTCCTAAAAAGGTAATCTCCACAATTTATCTATCATATTGAACATCCGCTTATTTATTGTATCTATTTCGGTGGCTAAATTTTTAAACATGAACTACCCCAAAGGAGTGCAGACTTGACTAATTATGGGAAGGACGCAGAACTAGAAAATAGGTTAAAATCCGATTATCGTAGAAAATAATTAACTGTTACCGAGTCCTAAGCTTAACTTATTCATTACATCTCCTGATTTTTTTATCTGATGAAAAACCAAAAATTAGAACATCTAGAATCTAGCTTTCAACAATTATGTCATATTCTTCTCGATAAGTTACAAGGAGACGAATACTTAACTATTGAATTAAATGGAGAACAAACCCAGTTTATTCGTTTTAATGGGGCAAGGGTACGACAAACTGGCATTGTAAAAGATGGAAGTATCAAACTTACTTTAATAGCTAATCAAAGAACTGCTTTTGCTACCTTTCCCTTTACAGGAGATGAGGGGGTTGATAATTTAATAGCAGTAGATAATTTAAACTATTTACGTCAAGAATTAACCCAATTGCTAGAAGATCCTTATATAATTTTACCAGAAAATAACGGAACAACGAGAGAAATTTACAGAGGAGAGTTATTGTCCAGAGAAGAAGCTGTTAATCATCTTCTTGCTCCTGTTTCTGATGTAGATATGACGGGGCTTTACACTGCAGGTTCAGTTATTCGAGGGAACGCCAATTCTAAGGGGCAATTTCATTGGTTTGCCACAGAAAATTTCATTGTTGATTATTCTTTGATTACCCCATCAGAAAAAGCAGTTAAAGGAGTTTTTTCGGGTCAAAACTGGGAGCATGATAAATATTTAGAGCAGATTGAAATAGATAAGAAACAGTTACTAGCTTTAGAAAAACCATCTAAAACACTTCAACCTGGAGGATATCGTACTTATTTTGCCCCCGCTGCGGTTGCTGATTTAATTAGTATGTTATCTTGGGGCGGTATTAGTGAATCTTCTTTAAGACGGGGGGATAGTTCCTTATTAAAGTTACAACAAGGACAAACATTATCTTCTCAATTTTCTCTACAAGAAAATTTTAGTAAAGGCACTGTTCCTAGGTTTAATGAATTAGGAGAAATAGCTCCTGAAGTTTTACCTATTATTAATGAAGGGAACTTAGTTAATACTTTAATTAGTTCCCGAACCGCATCAGAGTATGGTCTAACGGGGAATAATGCTAATAATTTTGAAAGTTTGCGATCGCCTGAATTATTACCAGGTAATTTAGCTCAAGGGGAGATTTTATCTAGTTTAAACACAGGGTTATATATATCTAATTTACACTATTTAAACTGGAGCGATCGCACAGGGGGACGCATTACAGGAATGACCCGTTATGCTTGTTTTTGGGTAGAAAACGGAGACATTATTGCCCCCATTGAAAACTTAAGGTTTGATGAAAGTTTATATCGTTTTTGGGGAGAAAATTTAGTCGCTTTAACCAATTTTAGGGAGTTTATTCCCAGAACAGGTACTTATGGACAAAGAAGTTTAGGAGGTATTTTAACCCCAGGAATAATTGTTAATGATTTCCAATTTACTTTGTAACTAATTTGATAATTTTATGGTTAATAACTTAAAATACAATCTCAGAAATTTAATAACACTCAGATATTTTTGTCCTTCTATTTCTGGGAACTTGTTTTTCATTTTTGGATGTCAAAGAAGCGGAACAACGTTACTTCTTTCTATTCTTAGCGCTCATCCTCAAATCATTGGAATAGATGAGACAGAATACCCGAGTCCCTATCCTTTTCCTTCGGCCCAGAGTTTAGCCATCAATAAGCTTTTAAACCGACATTTATGTTTTAAAATGTTAGAACACTCGAATAAGTTAAACTTCTTAAAAAGCTTTTACCCTAACTCAAAAATATTGTGGGTTATTAGACATCCTTTTGGAAGTATTTCCTCAATGTTAAACTTAGTTAATGCTCAAGGAAATTGGCTGGATAGATGTGTTATTAAAGAGTTGGATAGACTTAAACCTTTTTGGGGTAAATCCTTTATTGACTATAATTCAGGGGAGCTATCCACGGTAGAATTAGGTGCAATTTATTGGCTGTACAAAAATCGGTATCTTCAGTGGTTGAGAGAATACGGGTTTGATATATTAGAAGTTAAATTTGAAGATTTAATACAAAGTCAGGAAACAAATCTCAAAAAAATTGTTGATTTTTTGGACATAGAATGGAGTGATGATTTGCTAAATTATTATCAAAAAAATTCTGGTAAAACTTTAGCTGGTGGTACAAGAACTGATCAACCTATCAAAAAGAAGGTGATTGATAACTACCTATCTACTTTAACTAGGGATGATCAAGAAAAAATAGCGAATATCTGTATGCCCTTAATGGAAACTTATGGTTATTCCAAAGGTTAACGAAATTATTTCATTTGATCAACAGTCTAATAATCTCTCATCACTAGCTTTCAAGTTGTTATTGACTACATAAAAATTGAGAATATTCTTACCAAATTTGATAACGTAGATCAATATTGGCAATGATGTGATATATTCAACTAGATGTCGGTTCTAGTGGAAATCAACCATTAGAGGTAACGGGGAAAGTTCGGTGTAAATCCGTCGCTGTCCCGCAACTGTGATGAGATGTTTCAACTTCTCTTAGTCAGAATGCCCGCCGATTAGTTAATCCACGTTCATAATTATCTGCGAGGTACAGATTGTGGCCAATATAGTTCCATTGGAGAAATGCTTGTGTTATTCTCCCCATAACATCTTGTATAAAATTATTCCACCTGTAAATTATCCGTTGATGGACAGAGAACTTATATACTACTGAAAAGGCGATCGCTAAAATCCAAGGGCGATTACAACGGAAATCCGTGGGTCAGTCTCTTCTGGGATCAGGAAAGCGGTTCGCAGCGATTTTCTGCGAACCAGACTTACAAAAGAGTCCGAATTTGGCTTTTAAAATTGAATTATGAAAACAGAAAAATAAATTGATTAAATTGATTAAATGATTGTTTCTGGAAACCAAAATTGTTGCCATTCACCATTTAGTTCAAGAACTTTTAGGATAGCTAAAGCTTTACTTCCAAGAGAACTCCAACTCATTCCTTTACGTTTTTGACGATTACCAATTACAAGATCAACAGCTTTTTCCACCCGTCCACTCCCAATAGATTTACCCGATTTTTGACGACGTTCATAGTCGATAATTTCCGATTCATGTTTCTTAAAATAAGTCTTTAATTCTTCTAGTTTTTGTTGATTTTTAGTTTCGATTTTAGTTGACAAATAATTCATAGCTTTAGTATTTTCTCCTCGCCAAAGATACGAAAGTAAGTTCTTAGAATGTTCTTGTTTTTCTTTTTTATTTCGTGATATCATTGATAATAAGTTTCTAATTTTCTTGCAGAGATGATACCAGTCTAAAATCAAAGTAATTCCTTTATTGCTTACTTTAGCGAGTCTTTTCCGAATATTTGATGCTCCATCAGTAATGGCTACTATTGGTAGAAGGGCTTCATAATTCTCATAATAATAGTTAATTTGATATTTCACCATTTCTTCTAATGGAATTAAAGGTTTCCCTTGAGCATCTATGGGACTGGTTATATACTTAAATCCCCCTGATGGCTTTTCTAATAAAATTACATCAGTTATTATAAACTTACGAGATACTTTCGAGATATTTTCAGATTCATCGATTTCTTTTTTGTTAAGTTTTTCTCTATTCTCTTTCTGTTTTTTTACTCCAATTGCATCATCAAACAGTAATATTTCTGGAGCATTTGGATCATAAATATCTACTTTTGAAGAAATAGCTATATCAGTCTTTATTATCTTATCAATTTCTTCATTTTCTTGTTGCCATTCTACTGAAACTTGTTCGGCTTTCTTGACAATAATTTGCCAAATCTTTTGGTCTGATAATAGTTTTTTTCCACTGATTCTTTCTACTAACTTTTCCACTTCTTTATAACTCATACGATTACTATAGTATCCAACTAATTCCTCTAAGAGAGGACTAATATATTGTCCACAAAATTGATAAGTCAACTGAAAATAGTTATAACTTTTTCCTTTAATAAAATACTTCTGTAAAGGGAAGCTGATGTTACCATGAATAGTCTTAATTGTGACAGGGTGGCTACCATTACATTTTACCCCACTTTCTTTTTTTTCTCTTCTGTGAATTGTCTTTGACCCTCTTCTACTAGATATCTTGTTAATTCTGGTAGCATTTCTTTTCTCAATTTTTCTACCGCTTTTTCAATCTCATCTAAATGGTAATTTCCTATTTCTATTTCTTTTGATGGTAGCTGTTTCAGTTTTTTTCCTTGTTCATCTTTGAGGGTTATTTCTATTTTGACCATTCTGGTATTTTCTGATAAATGTTTGCTCAATTACTATTATAAATTACCTCTAATTGTCAGACAAGGTTTGGCTCTTGAGCGATCGCTACTATCTTACTATGATCACCACCGATTGTTGCCGAGTCTGTATAGCGATCGCTCCTTATTGATACAGACTCTATGAATCCAGCAACGGAAAATTTACAGGTGGAAATTTTTTATTGATCGGATACATTGCTTGGAAGGGTTATCTAAACACAGGTAGGGGAATGGTCGTATGCACTCTTGTCGATACCATCCCTTCCTGCATTGACTGGGAGGTGGATACTGTGACCTCTCATCAAGTATTCATTCCACAAGCGCAAGTAGAAGCGTACCTGCAAGTGCTGGAACTGCAACCAGAGATCGTCACAAGATTGCTAAATGCAATTAACACCTATGTCCCAACTCAGGCCATTGTGCTTCTGGTGGTTGGTAATGGTGTTGTCCATATTAACCTGCTAGAAAACCTCAAGATTTCTCCTGCCGACTGTTATGCACAGGTGCAACATCGTTGGGCAGAGTTTCAACCTAACTTAACTCCCCAAAGAGACACTCATGAATAAAGCTGACTTCGTTTTGACGACCTACATCAACAGCAGTAACCTGCGGGCAACTTATCAAATTCTCAATACCGTTGTGCCTTATGTTCTTTTATGGATTTTAGCGGTGAAAGTAGCGTCTATTTCTCTATGGCTTCTCCCCCCGATCATTGTTCTGCTGATTCTCTTTTCACTTCGCTGTTTCTCTTTGATGCACGATTGCGGCCATTATTCTCTCTTTCGGTCAAAATCGGCTAACCGTATTTTTGGGTTCGTGCTAGGTGTAATCAATGCAATTCCCCAATATGGGTATCTTCTCAAAAAGCCAGGGGTCACTCGCTGCGAAAACTTAGGCCAAACA